>CAYHCR010000629.1:0-3290 GCA_964354895.1 uncultured Myxococcales bacterium
CCCTGATCCCGTACCGGCTCAAGAGCTACTCGGTCGATCGGCCCGGCATCGTCCACCAGGTGACCGAGCTCCTGCGCCGCCACGGCGTCAACGTCGAGGAGCTCGAGACGCGCGTCGAGTCGGCGCCGTTCGCCGGCACACAGCTCTTCCTGATGGAGGCGGTGCTCGCGGTGCCCGCGGGCGTGCCGGCCCGGACGCTGCGCCAGGAGCTCGCGGAGCTCGGCGCGGCGATCGGCTGCGACCTCGATCTGGATCCCGCTTAGGGCGACGCGCGGACCGGAGGCGCCGGGATCGGGCCGAGCCCGTGCACGAGCAGCTCGGTCGCGCGCTCCACGCTGCCGGGCGCCGCATACAGGAAGCCCTGCACCAGATCGCAGCCGAGCGAGCGGGCGAAGCCGAGCTGCTCGGGCGTCTCGATGCCCTCGGCGACGACCTGCAGGCCGAGGCTGCGCGCGACGGCCGACGCGGCCCGCAGCACGGCCTCGTCGCCGGGCTCGGCGAGCGCGTCAGGGAAGAGCTCGTGGGAGAGCTTGAGCCGATCGAGCGGCAGCCGCCGCAGCTCGCGCAGCGACGAGAGCCCGATCCCGAAGTCGTCCAGCGCCAGCCGCACGCCGAGCCCGCGCAGCTTCGCGAGCACCGGGACCACGTGGTCCAGATCGGCGACGAGCGGCGGCTCCGGGATCTCCAGCTCGAGCAGCGACGCCGGCAACGAGCAGCTCCGCAGCGCCCGGCCCACGACCTCCGGGAAGTCCTCGAAGCGCAGCTGCACCGGCGAGACGTTCGCGATCACGCGGATCGGGTGGCCGCTGGCCCGCCAGCGATCCGCCTGCCGGCAGATCTGCTCGATCGTCCAGGTGCCGAGCGCCGCGATCAGCCCCGACTCCTCTGCGGCGCGGACGATCGAGAGCGCGGGCACGACGCCGAGCTCCGCGTCGGTCCAGCGCAGCAGCGCCTCGAAGGCCTCGATCGTGCCTGTGTGCAGGTTCACCTGCGGCTGCCACGCGAGCGTCAGCTCGCCGCGCGCGAGCGCCTGCCGCAGCCGGAGGTGGAGCCTCGCTGCGCCCTGCACCCGCTTGTTGAGCGCCTCGGTGAAGAACTGGTGGTTGCCGCGGCCGCGGTCCTTGGCGAGGTAGAGCGCCGCGTCCGCCGCCCGCCCGAGCGCGCCCGCGTCCTCGCCGTCGCCGGGGAACATCGCGATGCCGATGCTCGTGCCGGTCCGCACGTCGTGGTGGTCGAGCACGATCGGCTCGGCGAGCGCGTCGCCGATCTTCCGCCCGATCGCCGCCGCCGCCTCGGCGCCCGCGACGTCCTCGAGCAGCACGACGAACTCGTCGCCGCCGAGCCGCGCGACGGTGTCGGTGGCGCGCACCGCCGCGGAGAGCCGCTTGCCGACCTCCACGAGCAGCTCGTCGCCGGCGTGGTGGCCGTAGGTGTCGTTGACGTTCTTGAAGCGATCGAGGTCGAGGTACAGCAGCGCGAGCTTCTGGCCCGCGCGGCGGACGCGGGCCATCGCGCCCTCGAGCCGATCGTCCAGCAGCGCGCGGTTGGGCAACCCCGTCAGCGCGTCGTGATGCGCGGCGTGCTGCAGCACCGCCGCGTGCTGCTCGCTCTCCTGCCGCCGCGCCTCCTCCTCCGAGACGTCGCGCAGCGCGATCACGCCGAGCGGGCGCGTCCCCTCGATCGCGCGCGCGTGACCACGGACCGGCACGAGCACCCCGTCGACGCGCCGCAGGAGCCCGTCGACCACGGCCTCCGCGCCGGACGCCAGCGGGCGCAGGGGCGCGCCCTCGATCGAGAGCAGCCCGAGCCGCTCGATCGGCGCGCCGAGCAGCTCCTCCAACGGCCGACCCGTCAGGCGCGCGGCCGCCGGGTTCGCCTCGACGATCGCGCCGTCCGGGCGCTCCCAGCCGATGACCGCCTCCTCGAGCGCGGCGAGCGTCCGCGCCAGCAGGTGCCGGCCGGCGAGCGCCGCCTCCTCCGCGCGCTGGCGCTCGGTGACGTCCCGGACGATCGCGAGGACCTCCCCGTCGATCAGGCCGTTCGCCGCGATCTCCGCCTCGAAGGTGCTGCCGTCCTTGCGAAGGCAGGTCCGCTGCACGTGCGTCGACTCGCCGAGCACGAGCCTCGCAAAACTGTTCCGGACCGCGTCGCGCTCGCCCTCCTCGAAGAACATCAGGAACGATCGGCCACGGACCTCGCCCAGCGACCAGCCGAACAGGGCGGCGGCCGCGGCGTTGCCGGAGCGGACGAGCCCCGCACGGTCCGTGGAGACGATCGCCTCGTTGGCCTGCTCGACGAGCCGCCGGTAGCGCGCCTCGCTGGCCGCGAGCGCCTGCGCCTGCGCCTCGGCCGCGGTGACGTCGCGCACGACGACCACGACGAAGCCCGCCTCGCCCTCCAGGGTCCGGACGTACAGCTCTGCCGCAAAGGGGCTGCCGTCGCCGCGCATGAGGACGCGGCGGCTGCGGGAGTCGGTGGCCGCGGCGAGCGCGGCCTCGACCTCCGCGCCGATGCGGTCCCAGGCCTCTCGGGAGCCGTAGAGCCACTCGGTGGTGCGCCCGAGCAGCTCCTCGCGCGCGACGCCCGCGAGGCGCGCGGCGCCCGCGTTCGCCTCGACGATGATCCGCTCGTGCCGGCGCACGACGATCACGGCCTCGTCGAGCGAGTCGAGCATGTGGCCCAGGAATGCCCGCGCGCGCTCGGCCGAATTCCGACCGACCGGCAGCTCACCGAGACCCATCTCTCCCCGCGACATGCCCCACGGTGTAGCCGACGCGCGCCGCGCGATCCATCCGAGCCCCGCAAGGGTTGCACCTGTGTCAGACCGAACGCAGGCCCAATGCGTGCGCGGCGCGCAGCGAGGCGAGCCGGAGGTGGCCCTCGGGGAGCCGCTCCGCGTGCTCGACGAGCTCGTCGAGCGCGACCCACAGCAGCCGCCGCGGCGCCGACGCGACGGCGAGCACCGGCGCCGCGCGCGCGAGGCAGACCTCCGGCCCGAGCCCCGCGCTCGGCAGCCAGCGCCCGCCGAGCTCGACGAAGGGCGCCGTGGTGACGCCGTAGCCGCTCGAGAGGTGCGCGGCGCCGAACGCCTCGGCCGCGCGCAGCGACGTGCAGTCCTGCGGGAGCCGCCAGGCGGGCGCCACGAGCAGCGCGCTCGAGCCGGAGAAGCACTGCGCCGCCGGGAGATCGTCGTCGTCGATCCCGGCGAGGATCCGCGCGCCCTGCCGCAGGAGCGGCAGCGTCACGAGCGTGTTCGTGCTGCGCTCGCGCGGGAGCACGACCTCTGGGTG
>CAYHCR010000630.1:0-3285 GCA_964354895.1 uncultured Myxococcales bacterium
GGCGCCGGCGAGCTGCCCGATCGCGCCCAGGCCTTCGAACGCGCGGTGCGACGACAGCTCGAGAGCGAAGAGTACCCGCTGGTCATCTTTGCCGATCCGCACGGCGGCTACGCGCTGTGCGAGCTCAAGCAGCGGCTCGGCTTCAAGGTCATCTACCTGGCCGTCGGGTTCCCCTCGATCGAGCTGCGCTATACGCACCCGGAGCTCGAACGCGAGCGGAAATTCCTCGCGAAGGTGCAGCGACACGAGCTCTTCTGCCTGATGAACGCGGACCGCGTGCTCGTCGGCGCAGAGCTGACCCGGCAGTACGCGGTCGGCCTCGGCGTCCAGCCCGAGCGGGTCCAGGTCCTCGCGCCGCCGGTCGATCGCAAGCTCTTCGAGGGCGTCCCGCCGGTCGGGACGGAGGTCCCGCTCCGCCTGCTCTATCTGGGCTCGCTCGCGCCGTGGCAAGGTCTGCCGAATCTCCTCTTCGCGTTCCGACAGGCGCTCCAGCGGTGCGACGCGCAGCTCTCGATCGTCGGGCCTCGCGGCTCCGCGGGTCAGCGCAAGCAGCTTGAGGATCTCATCCGCGACCTGAAGCTCTCCGGCAAGGTGGAGCTGCTCGATCCGGTCGCGCACGACGACGTGCCGCGCCTGCTCGCGCAGTGCCACGTGCTCGTCGCGCCGCTCGAGCGCGGGGATCGCAACGGCAAGCAGGGCGCCGCGCCGCTGAAGATCGCGGAGGCGCTCTGCGCCGGCCGCCCCGTGATCACGACCGACCTCCCGATCACGAAGGCGCTGTTGCAGGACGGCGTCCACGGGCTCTTCGTGCGGCCCGGCGACGCCGAGGACCTCTCGAGGGCGATCGCCCAGCTCGCGACCGACGTCCCGCTGCGGCAGCGACTCGGGGCGGCGGCGCGGGCGCACGCGCTCGAGCGGTTCGACGCGGATCACAGCCGTCGGACGCTGCTCGTCGCGGCCCACGAGCTGATCGGCCGCGCGATGCAGACCGGCGAGGCCGAGGAGCGCAGCGTCGACGTCGACCTCTACACGGTGTCGAACATGCCCACCACGATCGGCGTGCGGCCGGTCCCCTTCGTCGAGAGCGTCGGGGCCCGCGAGCTGCCTGCCGCGGCGTTCGCGCCCGCGCCCGCCGCCGCCCCTTCGTCTCCACCGGCGCGGCGACCCAAGCTGCGCCCCAGCGGAGGGGCGGGCTCGACGCGCGAGGAGACGAATCCGGGCGCAAAGATGCCCGCGCCGAACGTCGAGATCGCCGCGTCGGTCTTCGGCGAGGATCAGGCGACCTCGTCGACCGGTCTGGTCGAACTGCCGCTGCCGGAGCCGCCCGGTTCCACGGCGACGATGCGGGCGGACGCGCGCGAGGCGCTCCCGTCAGAGCCGACGCCGGTCGGGCCGCCGCCGGCACCGCTCGGGCCACCTGTCGCCGAGTCGGTCGACTTCACGCCGGTCGGCCCGGCGCCGATCGATCGGTGGACGCCGCGGGTGCACCCACCGGCCGGGGAGTCGGCGGAGGCCCCGCCCCCAGAGCCGACGATGCAGCTCGACCTCGCCCCGAGCGCGCCGACGCCCGAACCCGAGTTCACGCCGGTCGGCCCGGCGCCGATCGAACCGCCCCTCGAACGGGAGCTCGCGCCGGCGTGGAGCCGTCCAGCGCCGCCTCCACCGGACGAGCCGATCGCCGCGGCACCGACCTTGAACTGGCCGGTGCCCGGATGGCCTCCTCCTCCCGCAGACGCCGATCCCCCGTGGGAGCCTCAGCCCACGGCCGACCGAGCGCCGCCACCTCTCGCGCTCACGACCCCGGTTCCGCCGCCTTCCCGCGCGAAGACGCTCGTCGGGCTCCCTCAGCCGGCGCCGGGCAGGGTCGCGCCGCCGCCTCCCCCGACCCCGGCGGCATGGCAGACACCGCCCGCTTCTCCGACCGCGGGTTGGCCCGCCGGCCCGCCACCCGCGTGGCCGCCGTCGACCGCGCCTGCCTGGCCCGCGGCGCCTGCCTGGACGCCGCCCCCTGCCCCTCCGGCCGAGGCGCCGACGAGGGCCCCGCCGGTGCTTGGGCCACCGCCAGGGCGCCCGCCGGTCCACGGTCCGCCGGTGCTCGCCCCGCCACCGGGCTGGCAGGGCTCCGCGCGGCCTGCACACCCCCCAACGCCGCGGCCCGCGCCGCGCCCGTCCGATACCGACTGGTTCGACCGGCTGATGCGCGGCGAAGCGCCCCAGGCGGCGGAGGCGCGTGACGCGCAGGAAGGTCCCTCGCAGGTCGTCGTCGGCGCGGCGATCGAGGAGCCGGCGGAGCTCGATCCCGCGGCGCTGCCGCCCCTCGTCCCGCCGAGGCGATGACGACGGGGACGCGGGTCGGGGGGCCATTCTGGTCCTTGCCGAGGCGGGCCTCGTACGGACGCGCGCCCGCGCCGCCGGAACCGCCACGCCCCGCGCCCCTTGAAGATCGGGGCGGAAAGCCCGTTATATCGGCGTCTGCCGCCTTGGAGGCCCACCTTGCGCCCGCCGAAGTCCGTGCTCCTCGTCGCCTTCGCTCTGCTCGCCGCGCCCGGCCTCGCCGCTGCGGAGAAGGTGGTGCTGCGCTCCGGAGAGGTCCACGAGGGCGAGGTCCGCTTCGTGGGTCCGGACCTCTTCGTGAAGGCGGCCGACGGCACCGAGTCGAAGGTGGCGCGAAAGGACGTCGAGCGGATCGAGCTGACGGGGGCGGCGGCCGAGCGCCGCGCGACGCCGAAGCCACCCCCGCCGGTGACGCCGGCCGCGTCGACCGCCGCCGGAGCAGCTCCCGCGCGCCTCGGGCTCCTCGGGCGTCGCCTTCACGCTCGGGTACCACCGCGGCCTCGCCGCCGGGCTCGAGGCGCAGCACCGCGGCAGCGTGCGCGACCTCGTCGGCTTCGGCGTCGGCGCGCAGCTCGGCACCGAGTCTTCGCCTGACGCGGCCTTCCTGACCTACGGCGCGACGGCGCGGCTCTACGTCGGGCGCGCGCACCGCTTCGTCGGGGAGGCCGGCTTCGGCCTGAACCTGATCGATCCGTACCTCGGCCGCGACTGCGGTGACACGCAGCTCTGCCCCGTCAAGTCCTGGGGCCCGGAGGCGTCGGTCGGCTACCAGTACGTGGCGCCGTACGGGCTGCTGTTCGAGCTGCTCGGCGGCGCCGTCTGGGCGACCAACGAGACCTTCGCGGCCGAGCACGGCACCCTCCACCCGGCCGGCCAGCTCTCCATCGGCTACCTCTTCCACTGACCGTCGCGCAAGGCGTCCACGCCTCGCCCTTCGTCGGCTTCGCCCTT
>CAYHCR010000631.1:0-3274 GCA_964354895.1 uncultured Myxococcales bacterium
CAAGCGGGGGACTGCGGCGGCGGGCGGGGCCCCCGGCCGGAGTCGGGCGCGGTCGCACCGCGGGGTCCCCATCGCTCCAGTGCCTCGACGGCCGAAGCCCGCGCAACGACTCGGACGCTCCCCCCGACCGCACACCTTGCGTTTCGCTGGCGCTTCTCGGCCTCGGATGAGCCGGCGGGGGGGCGGCGACCCGCGTGGACAAGTTCGCGACGACGCGCGAAACTGCCCGACGAGCGTCGCCTGAGCAAAAGCGGCGGAGCGAGGGCCCGTGCGAGCCAGGTTGCTGTCGATCCTGCTGGTGGCGAACTCCCTCACCGGATGCCTTGGCTGCTTTGAATTTGAATTCCCGGATCTCTACGACGATCCGTGGCTCGGCGACCCCGGGTACGTTTCGTGCTCCTCCGACGCGGAGTGCACGGGCGAAGGCAAGCGGTGCGACGAAGCAGCCGAACGCTGCTACCTCCCCTGCGCCCTCGACTCCGATTGCCCGAACAACGGGCTCTGCTGCGTCGAACGGGTCGAGACGAAGGCGCAGCTGGTGTGCGTGACGGTGGCGTCCTGCGTGGCGCCGACCTGCCCGCCGGAGGCGCCGCTCGCCATCGACCGGGCGTGCCACATGCGGTGTGTCGAGGACGCCGACTGCCCCTTCGAAGGAGAGTTCTGCTGCGACGCGCTCCCCGAGCCGCTCTGCATGACGAGCTCGACCTGCGCCCGCACCCATCCATGCGAGGCCGGCATGGCGCGAGGCGCCGACGGCGTCTGCCGACCCACCTGCGCGTCGGTCGCCGACTGCTATCCGCTCGGCGCCTGGTGCGACGACGACCAGCTCTGCCACGGCGCGCTGGCGGGCCAGAAGGCCAACGCGTGCGCGGCGGCGGTCGGTGCGCCGCCGATGGATCCCTCCGCTCCCCTCCTGTACGACGCACGGCCGATCGGTCTCGAGGCGACGGTGCCGACGGCGTGCTTCTCCGACGATCTCTGCGGGAGGGACCGCTTTGCCTGCGGCAGTTCGATCCGGGTCTGGGATCCCGACGGCGATCTCCCCACCGAGCCGGCCGAGCTCGCCGACGCGGTGGAGGTCCTCCTGGAGGACGGCAGCCGCCTCGCGCCCTACTCCCTCGAGCTCTCGCAAGGGGACTCCGACGTGCTCCACCTCCATACATGCGTCGATTCCCCGTCGACCTTCGAAGCGGCGGCGGTCCGCCTGCGGGACCGGGCAGGCCACGGCTCCAACGCGCTCTGCCTGCAGCCGCAGGCGCCCTGACGACGGTCGCCAGGGAGCCCCAGCCCGATCACGCATCGTTCGCCCGTCGAGCGCAGCAGGCGCTCGAGGTCCAGCTTCGGCGCTCGGGCCTCACCGCGGCGCAGTTTCTTCCCGATCGGGACTGGCTGGCTCGATCTGGTCGCGTAGGCCCCGAGACCTTGCCGCCGGAGGTGGAAATTGACCCGAACGGGACATTCCTCCACAATCCACGGACCAGCATCCACCTGCTGCCTCTCCCCCGGACGATCTTGCCCCGATCGGGAAGACCAGACCCTCTGACCTCCGCCGCGCGGCTCGGTGCGTTCGTGCGCGCCCGCAGGAAGGCGGCGCGCCTGACCCAGGGCCGGCTGGGGGAGCTGGCAGGCGTGGGCGTCCGCTTCATCGTCGAAATGGAGGGAGGGAAGCCGACCATGCGGCTCGATCGCGTCAACGCGGTGCTGGCGGTCTTCGGCAAGGAGGCCGGGGTGGTCGACGCGCCGAGGGAGGCGTCGTGAGCCCCAGGAGAGGCAGCAGTCCGCGCCCCGCACGGCGGGGCACGTCGCGCGGTGCCACGCCTCCCGCGCTGGGGCCGGCTGCGAGGCGCGCGCTGGTCTGCCTCGATGGCGAGCAGGTCGGACTGCTCGAGGAGCTGCCGGGCGCGATCCGGTTCACCTACTTTCCGGTCTGGCTGGCGCGCCCGGGCGCGGTGCCGGTCTCGCTCACGCTGCCGCTCCGTGCGGCACCCTACGAGAGCCAGCTCCTCCACCCGTTCTTCGAGAACCTGCTCCCGGAGGGATGGCTGCTCGAGATCTCCCTGGCGAAGCTGAAGCTCGCCAAGGACGACGCCTTCGGCTTGCTGCTCGCCACCTGCGCCGACTGCATCGGCGCGGTCGAGATCCTCCCGGCGGAGGGTGCGGGGAGATGAGCTGCCTCGCCTGCCTGCAGGACGCCGGCGCCGACCTCTACCACCCGCGCTGCCTGCGAGAATTGTTCGGCAAGGCGGTGGTTCCGCGGATTGACGTGGAGCTCGCGCGCCTCCACACCCTGGCGCTGGCGATGGTGGGCCGCACCGCGATCTCCGGGATCCAGCGGAAGATCTCCCTGCGGCTCTCCGAGGACCGCCAGACGCTGCAGCTGGCGCTGGAGGGTGGCCGGTTCATCCTCAAGCCCAGGGCGCACACGTTCCCGGATCTCCCGGAGAACGAGCACGTGACGATGCGGATCGCCGGGCACTTCGGGATCGCGATTCCTCCCTGCGCCCTCGTCGAGCTGGCGGATGGCTCCATCGCATACCTGGTCAAGCGCTTCGATCGGACCGACGAGGGGCGCAAGCTCAGACAGGAGGACTTCTGTCAGCTCGCCGAGAAGTGGTCGAAGGAGAAGTACGACGGCTCCGCCGAGCTGTGCGTGAAGCTGGTGAAGCGCCACGCCACCGAGCCATTGGTCGCGCTCGCGGAGCTCTATCGCCGCCTGGTCTTCGTCTGGTGGACGGGCAACGGCGACATGCACCTGAAGAACTTCTCCCTGCTCGCGACCGCCGACGGGCTGCAGCAGCTCTCCCCGGCGTATGACCTGCTCTGCACCAGGCTGCCGATCCCCGGCGACACCCTCGCCCTGCCGATCGGCGGCAAGAAGGACGGCCTGGGGAGGGGCGTCTGGCGGGAGCTCGCGAGCGCGATGGGCCTGCCTCCGAAGGCGGCCGCGCGGATCCACGACGATGTCGCGAAGGCGCTCCCGGGCGCGTTGGATCTCGTCGCCGCGTCGCGCCTGCCACCCGAGCCCAGGGCGCGCTACCGGGAGCTCCTCGCCGAGCGAGGGGCGAGGCTCGGGAGGTGAGCCGCGCGGCGAGGCGCTGGGAACCGCGCCGTCTCGATGGTCGCGCTCGTGCTGCGGCGACGGCGACGGCGACGGCGACTGCGTCAGCGACTGCGACTGCGACTGCGTCAGCGACGGCGACGGCGACGGCGACGGCGACTGCGTCAGAGTCAGCGACTGCGACGGTGCGTAAACTGCGGCGGCAAGACCTCTGCG
>CAYHCR010000632.1:0-3273 GCA_964354895.1 uncultured Myxococcales bacterium
TTTCGCTGGGAGCTCCCGGGCGAGCACGCCGCGGGCACCCCGCTGGTGATCGCGCTCGACGCGGTGAACCTGCCCAAAGAACCGGGCGCCGTCCTGCGCCTCTATTTCAAGCGGCCGACCGATCCCTCGTGGCGGTGGAACCCGCTGGAGTGGGACGGCGAGTCGGAGTCGCGCCACCTCGCGACGCTCGCGGGCGCGCCCGTCGCTCGACCCGGCGCGCTGGAGCTCTACGTCGAGCTCGTCGACGCGCGCAGCCGACGTATGGCCGGCGAGGGCAGCGCGCTCGACCCGCGGCGACTGCGGCTGGTCGGGGAAGAGTTGCCGGCGGGCGCGCTCGAGCCTGGCGCAGGACCAGCGGCCGACGAGAGCGCGTGGTACGGCAGCCCGATCGTCTGGGGCGTCGCAGGCGCGGCCATCGTCGGCGGCGCGCTGCTCGCGTGGTTCGTCCTGTCCGAAGAGCCGACCGGGGAGCTGCCCGTGCGAGTGGTGGTCCGATGAGGCGCCTCTGGCTCGGCGCGGCGGCCGTGGTGGGCGCTGCCTGCGGCGCGGAGCCCGCGCGACTGCCGCTCACCGTCGCGATCCCCGGCGCGGCCGTCGGCGCGATCACGCTCGTACAGGTCGCGGCGCTCCCGGACCCCGAGGCGCTCCCGGAGTGTGCCGCGCTCACGACGCCCTGCCTCGCGCAGTCGGGCCATGCCGGGGAGGTCGAGAGCTCCGTGTCCGCCGCGTTCGCGCAGGCAGCGGCGGAGGGCGCGGGCCAGGTGCTCGTGCTGGAAGACCTGACCGTCGGTCAGAAGTACCGGATCGTGGTCGAAGCGATCAGCGAAGGCTCGCCCACGCAGGTCGAGGCGAGCGGCTGCGCGATCACCGACGCGATCGTCGAGGGCGAGAACGACGAGGTCGAGGTGCTGCTCCAGCAGCGCACGGACGCAGTCTGCGACGCAACGCTGTAACCGGCCCGAGGGACGAGCCCTAGCGCTTCACGAGCTTCTCGAGCCGCTCGATCAGGAGCTCGAGTCGCCGCCGGTCCGTCGGACGCACCTCGAGGAAGCGCACGCCCATCCCCGGCTCGCCCTGCTCGTCGCGCGCAGAGACGATCTCCCCTTTGCACGCGAGCGGCTCGGGATCCCCGGGCAGTTCGAAGCGGAGCTGCACGATCGTGCCGAGCTCGTGCGGGACGGTGTGGGCGAAGAAGGCGCCGCCGACCGACAGGTTCGCCATTCGCTGAAAGTAGAGCTCGTCGCCCGCCGCGGCCTCGACCCAGAGCTCGACGGGGACGCGCGAGTCGCGCCGCCGATCGCTCTGGCGACGCTCGTCCTCGACCGCTCCGGGCGCGCCGCGACGCTCCTTCTCCGCCCCTTCGGGCGGCTTCGGAGGCTTCGGCGGAGGGGGGCGACGGCCACTGCCGCCGCCCTGGCTGGCTCCCGATCCCATAAGCGCGGGGAGGCTAGCACGGCCTGGTGAAGACGTCAGCGGGACTCGGTGAAGACACCCCAGGGTTTGATCGCGGTCCCGAAGACCAGCTCGCCGCCGTCGTCGAGGAACCACGCGCCGCGGACGAAGAACGGGCCGAGCGACAGCGTGAGCTGCGGTCCGCGGGCGTCGCGCAGGACGGGGAAGGCCCAGCCGCCCGCGATCGCCGTCCCCTCGCTGAGGGCCTGCAGCTCGACGTAGCCCGTGCCGCGGCTGTGCTCGCGCCCGAAGAGGCCGAGCGAGAGCCCGGCGTTGACGCCGAGCGCGCGCTGGGGCCAGACGATCCCGTCCTCCGAGTGGCTCGTCTCGTTCGTGCCGAGGTGCAGGCTCGCCTCGAGGCCGAACAGCGCCGCCGCGTCGACGCCCGCACCGACGTCGACGAGCCCGCCACCGCCGAGCACGCCGGCCCCGAGCACGACCACGCGCTCGCCGGGATCCGCCTCGATCGCGCGGCCGTCGGCCGGCTCCTCGAGCGAGACGTGAGCCGGCGCGTTGCCCTCGGCGTGCACGTGAAAGCACCCCGCGCAGCCGAAGAGCAGCCAGGCAGCTGCCATGCGGCTCGGGCCGGAGCGGGTCAAGGCAGCTCCCAGTCGAGCCAGTCGTCGCCGGGGTCGTCCGGCAGCGAGCTCGCGCGATCCACGCGACGGTGCCAGCCCTTCCACTCGTTGCGCAGTCGGAACGCGAGCCGCGCCGGCCCCTCGCTCGTCGTGATCGCGAGCTCGAGCGTCGCCTCCCGGTCCTCGTCGTTCCAGCGCTCGTCGCCGTCGAAGGGGAGCGCGAGCCAGAGCTTCGCCGCCGCGTCGGGCCCGAGCTCGAGCGCGGGCGGGAGCCCGGCCGCCGGCGCCTCGAGCCCAGACGCGAAGCGCAGCGTGGCGGCGTCGACGCGCACCGTGCAGTGGCGCTGGCTCGCGACCTCGAGGTGACAGCCGAGGCCCTCCTTCCCGGAGGCGACGGGGCGGACCGCCACGACCGCGCAGCCCGCCGTGGCCTCGAGCGCGCCCTCCACCGACCAGCGCGGGAAGTTGCGCGTCGTCGTCGGCGCGCTCGTCGCCACCGAAGCGGCGATCGCCGGCCCGAGCGCGAGGTACGGGAGCAGCCCGCGCAGGCGCGTCACGGCTCCTGCTCCAGCACGAGCCGCTGGCCCGGACGCAGCTCGAGGATCTCGGCCTCCGGCCGGAACGGCCGCGGCGCGCCGTCCACGACGAGCCGATACGGCGACTGCGGGCGCGGCCGGGCGATCCGCCGCACCTCCGGCGTCCACGCGTTGGGGATGATCCCCTCGCGCAGCTTGATCCCGAGCTCGATCACGTCGTCGCCTTCGCAGCTCTCCTTGCGATCGGCGAGCAGCTTGCGGGCGATCGTCCGCTCGTACTCCGCGACGATCGCGCGGAGCCGCTCGGGCGCGTTGTCCTCCCGGATCGATCCCGTCGCGGCGGTGACCTTGACCGAGATCTCGCAGGGGTGCCGAGGCAGGACCGGCGACTTGTGCGTCAGCCGGTATCGGCCGGCCGGCACGCGATCGAGCGCGCTCCAGTCAAACGCCCCGCTCGACCATGAAGCCTCCTCGACGCGCACGAGCCGGAGCGCCCCGGGCAGCGAGGTGCCGACGGTCGCGAACGGCTCCGTCGTGACGACGATCGACGGCCCCTCGTGCCAGCGATCGGCCTTGAGCGCGACCTTGGCCGGGACCTTGAGATCCCGCAGGTTCAGATCGAGGCGACCGAAGCGCAGCTCGATCGATCCCACGCTGCGCGCCGGGAGCCATGCGCGCAGGCACGAGGGGCCGCTCTTCGTCAGCTT
>CAYHCR010000633.1:0-3271 GCA_964354895.1 uncultured Myxococcales bacterium
AGAGCGCCGGCCACCAGGCGTCGATCAGCGCCGCGAGCCGCGCCGTGTCGGACAGGCCTGCAGCTCCTCCGGCGCCCGGCTCCCGCAGCGCGATCCAGCCCTGCGCGAGCGCCTCGGCGCCGCCCGCGAACGGGAACGGGCCATCGGTCCGGAAGACGAGGTGCTGCGTGAAGATCGGCGAGAGCCCCTCGACGCGTGGCAGCTCCGGCAGCGATCGCCACGGCCTCAGGCGCGGCGGGGTGAGCGTCCGCAGCGGCGCCGCGTCGAGCGCGCGCGCCCGCCCGTAGAGCAGCACGGCGTGCGCCTTCACCTCGCCCTCCTGTCGCAGCGCGGCCGTAAAGGTCTGCTGCGAGGGCACCACGCGCAGCGGCTCGACCGTGATCTCCGCGCCGCCCACGAACGTCGGCCCCGGCAGCACGCCGGTCAGCGAGCGCAGTTGGCGATCCTCCGGCGGCGAGAAGCCCTCGACCGCGCGCACGAGCGCGGCGAAGACGAGCCCGCCGAACGCACCACGCCCCTGCTGCCAGCCGTCGGGGACCTCGAGGCGGTAGCGGCCGGGGAGGGGAGAGAGCAGGCGGGTCGCGACTTCGAGATCGGGCGAGGAGTTCATCGCGCCGAGCGTAGGCAAGGGCCGCAGCGGGCGTCATCCCCCGAGCGGCGCCGTGGCCTCGATGACGTAGCGCCGCGACGGGTCCGTGTCTGCGCGCGTGTAGAGCGCGAGGCGATCGGCCGTGCCGCGGATCGAGCCGAGCGGCAGCGCTCGCGCCCAGGCCAGCGCGGCCTCGCGATCGGCGTCATCGGCGCGACGCGCGGGGCGCGCGATCGTCACGTGGGCCTTCGGCGTGCGCGCCTCCCGCCGCACGCCGGCCGCGTCGTGCAGCCCGTCGCGAAGCCCGGCGATGAGCGCCTCGGCCTCGGGTCGGCCCTCCTCGAGCAGCGCGCAGAGCGCGGAGAACGCGCCGGAGGGACCCAGCGGCACGACCTCGCCGAGCGACCAGGGGAAGCCCTGCGGGAGCGTCGCGCGCTCCAGCGAGGCCCAGGCCCGCCGCGCCGCGGGTTCGCCGCACGCGCCGAGGAAGGCGATCGTGACGTGCGCCTCCTCGGCGTGCAGGAGCCGGAAGTTATGCGGTGGAGGCGCGAGCCGGGCGAGGAACGCGCCGTCCACCGGCACCGCGACGAACCAGCTGCCGCCCATCCGTGGCCCCCTCGGGGCGCCGACGCCCCCGCTCGAGCGGTGTAGCATGCGCTCCTTTTCCAGCCGGGAGCGCGGCATGCCGACGAACGCAGAGTGGATGGCCCGCGGGCAGAAGGTCCTGCTCGCGAACTACAAGCCGCAGCCGATCACGCTCGTGCGGGGGCAGGGCTGCCACGTCTGGGACGCCGACGGGACGCGCTACCTCGACATGATCGGCGGGATCGCCGTCACGGCGCTCGGCCACAACCACCCGCGGATCAAGGCGGCGGTGCAGGCGCAGCTCGATCGCCTCTGGCACACGGCGAACATCGTCTGGAACGAGCCGTCGATCGAGCTCGCCGAGAAGCTCGTCGCGAACACCTTTGCGGATCGCGCCTTCTTCTGCAATTCCGGCGCGGAGGCCAACGAGGCGCAGCTCAAGCTCGCGCGCCGTTGGCAGCGCGAGCGCGGCCAGGATCGCTTCGAGATCATCGCCTTCCACACCAGCTTCCACGGCCGCACGCTCTTCACGGTCACGGCGACGGGGCAGCCGAAGTACTGGAAGGGCTTCGAGCCGATGGTGCCGGGCGTGCTGCACGCGACGTTCAACGATCTGGCGAGCGTCGAGAAGCTCGTCGGCCCGAAGACCGCGGCCATCCTGGTGGAGCCGGTGCAGGGCGAAGGCGGCGTGCTCCCGGCCGACAAGGCCTTCCTGCAGGGGCTGCGCAAGCTCGCCGACGACGTGGGCGCGCTGCTGCTCTTCGACGAGGTCCAGACCGGCATGGGCCGCACCGGGACGATGCTCGCGCACGAGCAATTCGGCGTCGCGCCGGACGCCTGCTCGCTCGCGAAGGCGCTCGGCAACGGGCTGCCGATCGGCGCGATGCTCTGCACGGAGAAGGTCGCCGGCGCGCTCGTACCGGGCACGCACGCGAGCACGTTCGGCGGCAACCCGCTCGCCTGCGCCGCGGCCGCCGCGGTCGTCGACGAGCTGACGACGGGCGGGGTGCTCGAGCGCGCGAAGATCGCGGGCGACTACCTCGAGGCGCGGCTCGCCGACATGGCGCGGCGGCTCGGGGATCGCGTCGTCACGACGCGCGGCATGGGGCTCCTGCGGGGCGTCGTGCTGCCGATCGACGCCGCGCCCATCGTCACGAAGTGCCGTGAGGCCGGCCTGCTCGTGAACGCCGCGGGCGAGAAGACCGTTCGGTTCGCGCCGCCGCTGATCGTGGATCACGTGCAGCTCGACGAGGCGGTCGCGATCCTCGAGGGCGTGCTGAAGGCCTGACCGCGCGTGCAGCTCTGCCGGGCCCGGCGTCTCGAGGCCCCCACACATCGCAGCGCCGGCCCCGGAGCCGGCAGGAGTCCCCCGTGCTCGATCTGAAGGGCGCGCGCCCCAAGCGCGACTTCCTCGATTTCTCCTCCTTCTCCCGCGAGGAGCTCGACGCCGTGCTCGCGCGCGCCGCCGAGTTCAAGGCGCTGCGCGCGAAGGGCGAGCTGCCGAGGAGCCTCGCGGGGAAGAGCGTCGGACTCGTCTTCGAGAAGGCCAGCACGCGCACCCGCGTCTCCTTCTCCGTCGGCGCCTTCGAGCTCGGCGCGTTGCCGATGGATCTGCCGGTCGCGCAGACGCAGCTCGGCCGCGGCGAGCCGATCCCGGACTCGGCCCGCGTGCTCTCCCGATACGTGCATTGCCTCGTCGTGCGGACCTTCGCGCAGGAGAAGCTCGAGGAGTTCGCGAAGTGGGCGACCTGTCCTGTCGTGAACGGGCTGACCGATCTGCTGCACCCCTGCCAGGTGCTCGCGGATCTGCAGACGGCCGTCGAGCGCGTGGGGCCCGTGCCCTCGCTGCGCGTCGCGTGGGTCGGCGACGGCAACAACATGGCCAACTCGTGGATCGAGGCCGCCGGGATCTGGGGCTTCTCGCTGAAGCTCGCCTGCCCCGCGGGCTACGACCCCGACGCGCAGCTCGTCGCGCAGGCGATCGCGCAGGGAGGCCGGGTCGAGATCGTGCGTGACGTGCTCTCCGCGACGCGCGGCGCGAACGTGGTGACGACCGATGTGTGGGCGTCGATGGGGCAGGAGGCCGAGCAGCAGGCG
>CAYHCR010000634.1:0-3270 GCA_964354895.1 uncultured Myxococcales bacterium
TGGTCATCAAGACCTTCAAGAGCGCCGCGCCGTCGCAGATCTTCCGCGAGGCGCTCGGCGTGGAGCTCAAGCTCCCCTTCCCGAAGATGCCCTACGAGGAGGCGATGCGGCGCTTCGGCGTCGACAAGCCCGACACACGCTTCGGCCTCGAGCTCGTCGAATTGACGGAGATCGTGAAGGAGGCCAACGGCGGTGGCGTCGCGATGTTCTCCGACGCGCTCGCGGCCGGCGGGATCGTGAAGGCGATCAACCTGCCGAACGGTGGCGGCATGAGCCGCACCGAGATCGACAAGCTCGAGGACGTCGCGAAGAGCTTCGGCGCGCGTGGTCTGGCGCGCGCCAAGGTCGCGGTCGGCGGCGAGTGGACGCAGTCGCCGATGGCCAAGACGATCGACGCCGGCCTGCGCGCAAAGCTGAACGAGGCGATGGGGGCCAAGGAGGGCGACGTCCTCCTGTTCCAGTTCGGCAAGGGCAAGCAGGTCAACGGCGTGCTCGGCCAGATGCGCGTGCAGCTCGGCAAGAAGCTGGATCTCATCCCCAAGGGCCGCCACGACCTGCTCTGGGTCGTCGACTTCCCGCTGTTCGAGTACTCCGACGAGCAGAAGGCGCACGTCGCCGCGCACCACCCCTTCACGAGCCCGCGGCCGGAAGACGTGCCGTACCTGCTCTCCGATCCGGGCCGCGTGATGGCGCGCGCGTACGATCTGGTGCTCGACGGCAACGAGGTCGCCGGCGGCTCGATCCGCATCCATGACCAGCAGATCCAGGACACGGTCTTCCAGGCGCTCGGCATCGGGCCGGAGGAGCGCAAGAGCAAGTTCGGCTTCCTGCTCGACGCGCTCTCCTACGGCGCGCCGCCCCACGGCGGCATCGCGGTCGGCATGGATCGGCTGATCATGCTGCTCACGGGCGCCGAGTCGATCCGCGACGTCATCCCCTTCCCGAAGACGCAGAAGGGCACGGATCTCATGACGGGCGCGCCCGGCGAGATGGGCGATCGCTACCTCGACGAGCTCCACATCCGCAGCGTGGCGCCCAAGGGCTGATCCTTCGCTCCTTTCCGCTCGGCGGGGAGACGCATGTACGACCTGATCGTCATCGGCGGCGGCGTCAACGGGACGGGCATCGCCCGCGACGCCGCGCTGCGCGGCTACCGCACGCTGCTCGTCGAGAAGCGCGACGTCGCCGCGGGCAGTTCCGGGGCGAACTCGGGGATGATCCACGGCGGCGTGCGCTACCTGCGCTACGACCGCTCCGTCAGCGAGATGGCGTGCATCGACTCCGGCTACATCCAGCGGATCGCGCCGCACCTGCTCTTCCGGATCCCATTCCTGTTTCCGGTCGGCTCGAAGGATCCCGCGCATCCGAGCCTCGTCGATCGAGGCATGCGGTGGGGCGTCGAGGTCTACCTCGGCATCTACGACGACTATCAGCCACACAAACGCGGCAAGCCGTCGGCGGTGCTCTCCGCCGAGGAGGCCTATCGGCTCGAGCCCGGCATGCGTCGCGAGCTGATCGGCGCGGTGAGCTTCGACGAGTGGGGCATCGACCCCTTCCGGCTCTGCGCCGCGAACCTCGTCTCGGCGCGGGAGGCCGGCTGCGACGTCCGCCTGTACCACCGCGTCGTGAGCTTCCTGCGCGGCGAGCGCGGGCGCGTGGTGGGCGTGGAGCTGCGCGACGAGCGCACCGGAAAGCTCGAGGGGCACCACGGCAAGGTCGTCTTCAACGCGACGGGGCCCTGGTCGCCGCGCGTCGCAGCGCTCGCGGGCGTCACGGTGAAGATCCGGCCTGGAAAAGGTGTGCATCTGACGCTCGATCGGCGCGTCAGCAACTACGGGATCATCTGCCGCACGGTGGATGGCCGCGACATCTTCGTGATGCCGCACGAGCAGACCTCGATCATCGGCACGACCGACGACGACTACTACGGAGATCCGGACGATCTGCGCGTCACGGAGGACGAGGTGAAGTACCTCTGGGAGGCGGCGTGTCACACGCTCCCGGGCGTCGCGGAGGCGCGCATCCTGCGGGCGTGGGCGGGCGTGCGGCCGACGCTCTACGAGTACAGCCGCTCCGAGGACGCGCTCTCCCGCGAGCACGAGGTCTACGATCACGCCGATCAGGGCGCGGCCGGGCTCTACACGATGGTCGGAGGCAAGCTCGCCAGCTACCGCATCATGAGCGAGGAGGCGGTCGACAAGGTCGAGCGCGGCCTCGGCGTGCAGCATCGCGCCTGCACCACGCACGAGCGCTCCCTGCCGGGCGGGGACCGCTTCCCGGACGTCGAGGCGCTCGCGAAGGAGTGCGGGCTGCCGGAGCCGACGGTGTCGCGCATCGCCTACCGCCACGGCCGGCTCGCCGAGGAGATCTGCCGGATGGCGCGCGAGGAGCCCGCGCTCGCGGCCGAGGTCTGCCGCTGCGAGCAGGTGATCGCCGCAGAGCTGGTCTTCTCGATCCGCAACGAGGAGGCGACGCGGCTGGTGGATCTGCGCCGCCGCACGCGCGTCGGGATGGGGCCCTGCCAGGGCGCGACCTGCACGCACCGCGCGGCGCTCGTGCTCGCCCACGAGCGCGGCCTCTCACCTGCAGAGCTGCGCCGCGAGCTCTACGACCTGCTGCACGTGCGCTGGAAGGGCAAGCGGCCGGTGCTCGACGGGGACGCGCTCGCGCTCGAGGAGCTCTCGCGCGGCGCGAATTTCACGACGGGGGCGCTCGGCAGGGCGCCGCGGGCCGACGGGCTGCCGCGCGTCAGGAACGGAGCGCCGGAATGAGCGCGCGGATCTCTCCGCTGGAGCAGCCGCTCGACGTCGACGTGCTCGTGATCGGCGGCGGGGCGGCGGGGGCGCTCGCGGCGCTCTCTGCGCGCAGGCAGGGCGCGACCGTGGCGATCGTCCGTCGGGCGCTCGGCGCGACGGCCGTCTCGTCGGGCGCCGCCGACCTCGCGCCCCCCGCGTTCGGCACGAAGACCGCGCCGCGTCCCACGCAGAGCACGCAGCGGCAGGACGTCGAGGCGCTCGCGGGCGTGCGTCCGGATCACCCGTACGCCGTGCTGCGCGCGCGGCTCTCCGGCAATGAGGCCTCGGCTATCGGCTCGGTGCGTACCGTGAGCTCGGCGCAGGCGGCGTTTGCAGCCAGCTGTGGCGGTGGCGGCTACGCACCCACGCTGGCAGTGCTCGGCACCGCGCCCGTGGGCAGCGTGCCGTTCATTCCCGCGGACCTGGCGGGCGGTACCAAGGCGGGCTATGCCTTTACCGTCTCCAACGCCGCCTC
>CAYHCR010000635.1:0-3269 GCA_964354895.1 uncultured Myxococcales bacterium
TCGCGCGCGAGGTCGCCGATCTTCTGCAGCACCGCGTCGCCGGACAGCTCCGCGGGATCTTCGAGGCGTCCGAGTCGGTCGTCCGGCTCGTCGACGCGATCGACGCGGGCGCGAGCGAGCAGGCCGGCCAGGTCGCCTCCGTCGCCACTTCGATCCGCCAGATGGAGCAGGTCACGCAGTCGAACGCCGCCGCGAGCGAGGAGTCGGCGGCGGCGGCCGAGGAGCTCGCCAGCCAGGCGGAGCTGCTGCGTCAACTCTCCGCCTCGTTCGACGTGAGCAGCGCCACCGGGCAGTCCGAGCGCGGGGCAGGAGGACCGTCGCCGAACCTCGCCCCAGGCCTCTCGCGTTGAGCGGCCGCGGCGCCCGTCAGATCCCGAAGAGCCCCGCCTCGAGCGGCAGCACGACGCTCTCGCCCACGGCGGGCAGCGCGAGCGGCTCGAGTCGTCCTCCCCGCCAGACCGGGAAGGTGTAGCTCCCGCCCATCGGGTCGTCGTGGAGGCGCACGCGGACGCGGCGCGGCAGCCCCTCGTCGAGCGCGAGCACCGTGACGGTCGCGCCGTCGAGCCGCACCTCGAAGCCGACCGGGAGCCGCAGCTCCGGCGCGCGGACGAGCTGCTCGAAGACGGTCTCCAGCATGCGACCGCCCTGCACCTCGAGCTCGAAGGTGTCGGCAGCGGTGCGCGTCAGGCGGTGCGCGAGCGGCGCCATCGAGATCGGCAACCATGCGCGCGGCGGCGGGAGGCCGTGCGTGACGCGGACGATGCCGGGGTAGAGGGCGAGCATCGGGTCGGTGGCGGCGAAGAAGACGACGCGGCGGGCGAGCTCCTCGTCGGTGAACGCGCTCCGCAGCGCGCTGCGCTCCTGCGCTGCTTCCCCTTCGTGCAGGATCGCGTAGGAGGCGAGCCAGCCGAGCGGCGGCACCGCGAGGTTCGCGATCGCCACCAGCGCGCCGCCGGCCCGGCGCAGACCCTTCGCCGCGAGCCCGTGGCGGAGCGCGACGGCGAGCAGCGCTGCGCCTCCGATCGACGGCAGCAGCAGGAGCCGGTTGAGCGGGAAGGTCGCGAGCACCGGGAGCAGCGAGAGCGCGGCGCCCGTCCCGAGCCACGCGAGCCCGCGTCGGAGGCGTGGCTCGAGGCCCGCCCAGGCGTCGCGGACCAGCCAGCCGACGAGCGCGATCGCGCCGATCCCGGCGGCCACCAGCAGCGGCCGCGCGCCGGGCCCGAGCAGCCAGAGGTCCGCCGGCGCGCCGATCAGCAGACCGCCCGCGAGCGCGAGCGCCCGCCCGGGCGCGGCGAGCAGGAACGCGCCGGGCGAGGCGAGCGGATCGAGGTAGATGCCCGAGCCGAAGGCGCCGGCGTGCAGCGCCCGGTAGATCGAGACATACGCGACGCCGAGGAGCGCGACGGGCAGCAGTGCGCGGATACGCTCGACCGGTCGACCGGGGCCCGCGCAGAGCTCGTACGCGGCCAGATACGCGAGCGCCGCGAGCGCCGCTTCGCCCGCTGCGAGGCCGACCGCGTAGCCGAGCAGCGAGAGCGGCAGCCCCGGCCGCCACCGCTCCTCGCGCCAGCGCACGTGCGCGAGCAGCCCGAGCAGGACCGGCACCGCGGCGATCAGCGCGTTGCGGTTCGCGATCCACGCGACGGGCAGCGCGTGGCTCTCGTCGATCGCGAAGATCAGCCCCGCGAGCGCGGTGGCGGGGACGGCGCGGGCGGGGCCGAGCGCGCGCGCGAGCAGCGCCAGCACGACCGCGACCAGCGCGACGAACCAGAGGAAGGAGTGCAGGTGTTGTGGGAAGAGCGCGCCCCCGAAGAGCTCGTGCTCGCCGATCGCGAGCGCGCAGGTCAGCGGCCGCAGGAACGAGAGCCGCACCTCCGGGAACGTCCACCACGGATACGGCCCGTGCTCGACGATCGGCTGGAGCTTCGCCGGATCGCCCGTCGCGAAGTCGAAGAGCCACCAGGGGCTGCCCGGGAAGCCCGGGTAGCCGTCGAGCACGAGCTGGTGGAGGTAGTCGTCCATGAAGCGGCCGCCGAACAGGCTCGGCGCGGCGAGCAGCGCGGCGGCGCCGAGCGCGAGCACGATCGGGCCGGGACGCCACGAGGCTCGGGCGCGCACCTCGGCTCCGTCGGGCTCCCTCACGTGGGCGCTCCCTCGCTCATTCGTCTGCCTCCGCGCGTCAGGCCCCGCCGAAGATCGGGTCCGCGGACGAGCTCGTCGGACAGCTCTTCAGCCGGCCGGCCGGCGCCACAGCGCGTGGGTCACCAGGCCGAA
Source organism: uncultured Myxococcales bacterium (assembly GCA_964354895.1). Taxonomy (GTDB): domain Bacteria; phylum Myxococcota; class Myxococcia; order Myxococcales; family Vulgatibacteraceae; genus CAYHCR01. Next base: position 2,275 of record CAYHCR010000635.1, read on the forward strand.
GGTCGCCAGCGTGCCGAGCCCCATCGCGCCGGCGCTCGGCAGCGCGAGCCACGCGAACGCCTCCTTCGCGGCGCCCGTGCCGCCGAGCCCCGGCGCCGCGAAGCCCGCGGCCAGCCAGAAGAGCGCGTAGCCGAGGCCGCCCGCGCCGAGCGCGATCGCCGTGCCCCGCGCCGGGCGCGTCGGCCCGACCGCGAGCGCGAGCAGCAGCACGAGGACGAGCGAGGACGCGCCGAGTCCGCCGCCGTGCAGGTGTGCGCGTTTGAGGTACGACCACGACTTGTCGAGCACCGGCTTCGCCTTCGCCGGGTCTCCCGCGTAGTGCGTGGCGAGGGCCGCGTCCGCGCGCTGCTGGAGGGCCTGCTTGATCGGCTCCTCGGCGGCGCCGAACGCGACCCCCATGCCGAACGAGAAGAGCAGCGTCGCGATGCCGAGCAGCAGGGCAGGCAGGAAGGGGCGCAACCGGGCGTGGAGGTCGTCGTGCATGGGCCCACTCTGCACGACCCGGCGGGGCGCCGCCCGTCCCGGGCCCGGCGCCGGGCGCGCGCTGGCGCCATCGTGAGTAGGCGCTTACAATCCGGCGCATGGTCCGAACCCACCGCACCACCGAGCTCCGCCAGGCCGAGCTGACCGACGCCGCGCTCCACCTGATCTCGACGCGGGGCATCGCCGCGCTCACGACGCGCACGCTCGCGGCCGAGGTCGGGCTCTCGAGCGGCGCGATCTTCCGTCACTTCCCTTCGCTCGACGCGCTGCTCGACGCGGTGGTCGGCCGCGTGGAGGAGGTGCTCGCGGCGACCTATCCACCCGCGGCGCTGCCCGCGCCCGAGCGCCTCGAGCGCTTCGTGCAGGCCCGCAGCAGCGCGGTCGGCCGGCAGCTCGGGCTGCTGCGCCTCGTGCTCTCGGAGCAGTTCCTGCTGGCGCTCCCTGCGGACGGCTCGGCGCGCCTGCAACGCTGCGTCGCGCAGAGCCGCCTCTTCGTGCGCGCCACGCCCTCC
>CAYHCR010000636.1:0-3263 GCA_964354895.1 uncultured Myxococcales bacterium
GACGCCGGCCCAGAACATCAGGTTCGTCGAGTCGACCGCGGCGCACTCGGCGGTGCTGACCGAGCCGTTGCCGCTCGTGTCGTGCGGGACGAGGTTGCACTCGGCCGTGTCGGCGATCGGGTCGTGGCCGGAGGCGTCGCGCTCCGAGGTGTGGTTGAGGCCGAGGTAGTGGAAGGTCTCGTGCACGGCGATCTGCGCGACGAGCTTCGGGCCGAAGTTGCGGTCGTCGGCGCCGTCCGGGATCACCTCGAAGAGCGTCTCCGCGTTGGCGACGATGCCGGAGTGCGCGGTGCCGCCCTTGCCGCCGGGGCCGGGAACGCCGCCGGAGATCCCGAGCAGCGGATCGCCCGACTCCTGCGAGAGGCGCTTCACGAAGAACAGGTGGACCTGGTTGCCGGGGTTCGCGCCAGAGAGCGAGAAGAGGTTGCCCAGATCCGTGCCGGGGGCCGACGACGGTCCGATGACCTCGTGCAGGCCTGCGTCCGTGACGTCGTGCAGCGTGATCGAGCCGGGCGTGATGCCGGCCTTCGCGAGCAGGCGCGTCGCCTCGGCCCACATCGCGGCGAACTTCTCGTTCTCCAGCGCGTTCGTCGCGTCGAGCCCTTCGATCCCGGCCAGGTAGAGGTGGAAGTCGAGCTCGCCCGCGGTCGCCGAACCGCCCGTCTTGTAGATGCCGTAGAGCTTCACGCCGGTCTGCGCCGCCGAGGAGGCGACGCGGAGCGTGTGCGCGCCGACCGCGTACTCGACCTGCTCGCTCGTCGGATACTGCAGCGTGAAGACGCTCTCGAGCGGCTCGCCGCGCTGCGGACCGGCGCCGTTCGCCCAGTAGTCAGCGATGACCGTGTCGCCGCGCGTGACGCGGTCGATCATCACCAGATCGTCCGGCGCCGAAGACGCCGGCAGCATGGCGATGATGTTCACGCCCTTCACGCCGTCGGGGATGGTGACGGTCGTCTCGGCGAAGAAGACGCCGTTCTCGGCGTCCTCGGTCGTGGCGTCGACCGTGCCGAGCTCGTGGATCGTGAAGTCACCGCCGCCCGTGCCGCCTTCGCCCGCGAGCGGATCCTCGATCGCGTCGTCGCAGCCGGCCGCGAGCGCGAGCCCGGAGGCCGCCATCGCGCCGACCATCCACTTCATGTGCATGTGCTTCATGTCTGCGTCACCTCACGCAGCGTGCAGCGCTGCGCGTCACGCGGAGCGACCCTCGGGGCCCCTCCGCCGGTTCGTTGGGAGAGCGCGCCTAGCGGCCCGCGGTCAGCTCTTCGATCGTCTTCTTCACGACCGGCGCCAGCTCGAGCGCCTTGCGCTCCTTGAGCGCGGCGATCGCCTCCGGCGTGCCGACCTTGCCGAGCCCTTCGGCGACGGCCTTGCGGACCGAGACGTTCTCGTCCGCGAGCCGGCCCTTGAGCGCGCCGAGCGCCTTGTCCGGGAAGGCCTGCGCGATCGCCAGCGGCGCGCGCACGCGGAGCGACTCGGGCGCCTTCACGTCGTCGAGCGTCGCGGTCAGGAACGTCAGCGTCGCGTCGGTCGGGAAGGCCCGCAGCGCAGCGACGGCCTTCGCGCGCGTCATCACGGGGCTCCGGCCGTCGGCGGCGAGCTCGCGCAGCGCCTCCTCCGCGCCCGGCACCGCCTTGAGGCGATCCAGGTTCGGAGCGACCTCGATGCCGGAGAGCTCCTCCTGCACCGCCGCCATCGTCTTGCCGTCCGCCGCGTGCGCAGCCGCGGGCAGGAGCACCGCGAGCATCGCCACAAGTCCCAGGAATTTCCGCATTGATTCCCTCCACGCGAGCCGATGGGCCCGCTCCAGGCGCGCGAATCCTCCGCGCCAACCGTCGCCGGGTCAACGCCGAACCCCCCCGCGCCGGTCACGATTGATCGGCGCGGTCGGGCGGCGGGGCGACCGCATCGGACGCGGCCGGAGGCGAGAGCTTCACGCACGAGGCGCGCTGCCAAGGGGCCGGATCCACGGGGGGAACGACAAACGCTTCGAGTTCGACCGATCGGCGGTGTGAATCGCCGTTCGCACCTGTCGTCGATCCGGTCACCTCCTGCGGCCATCCGGGGAGTTGTGCCGCATGTCGCATGGTGTAGGATGCGCGGCCGTTTCGTACCGCTCGGGGTCTGGGCCCCGGGAAAACCGACACCGGAGCGATCGCGCCACCGGATCACCATGGAGATGAACCGATGAAGAACCTGCTCGTTGCCGCCGTTTGCGCCCTCTTCGCCGCCGCTGCCACGCCGGCCCTCGCGGCCGACGCCGCCGCCGGCGCGAAGCCGGCCGACGCCGCCGCGAAGCCGGCCGACGCCGCCGTGAAGCCGGCCGACGCCGCCAAGAAGGACGAGAAGGCCGAGAAGAAGGACGCCAAGAAGGACGAGAAGATCGAGAAGAAGGACGAGAAGGCCGAGAAGAAGGACGCCAAGAAGGACGAGAAGAAGCCGGCCGACGCCGCTGCCAAGCCGGCCGACGCCGCCGCGAAGCCGGCCGACGCCGCCGCGAAGCCGGCCGACGCCGCTGCCAAGCCGGCCGACGCCGCCGCCAAGCCGGCCGACGCCGCCAAGAAGGACGAGAAGAAGGACGAGAAGAAGGGCGGCATGAAGAAGAAGGACAACAACAAGATGGAGCGGTCGGCCGGCGAGGAGTAGTCGCTCGCGGCGGAGGGTCGGGCGGCCTCGTGCCGCCTGGCTGCGTAGCGCCTTCGGGCCTACCGCAAACCTGTCGCCGCTCCGATCCCGGGGCCGGTTCGCTCACGCGGACCGGCCTCGAGTCGTCTCTGGCGTCACCTTGGTCAGCTGCGCGCGCCGCCTCGTCCCCGGTCAGTTCCGCCGGGTGTCGTGCGGCTGCGACGGGATCGGCTCGTCGTCGCCGGCCCGCTGGGGTGGGGCGCTCGGCGAGGCGGACTCGTCGGGCTCGGCGACCGGCGGGCTGGCCGATGCCGGTGCCTGCTCGGCCGCCGGCGCGTGCGACTCCCGGTGCGCCAGGAAGCGGCCGAAGACCTGATCGGTCGACGCGATGTGCAGTCGCAGCCACGAGCTCACCATCGTCGAGGTCTCCACGATGAGCGCGTTGTTCACGCCTTCACGGGCGAGCCGCGCCTCCAGCCGCGCGATCTGCTCCTCGAACGTCGCGTGTTGCGACATGTGGAGCTTGAGGTTGGGATAGCGCGTGGCGGCCATCAGCGCCTCCTCATCCCGCAGGTGCTGCGGACGTACGAGGTCAGGAACGAGACCAGCGCGCCGAGCTCGACGGCGGCCCGGTTCTCCTT
>CAYHCR010000637.1:0-3263 GCA_964354895.1 uncultured Myxococcales bacterium
CTGGCGAGAGCTGCGACGAGGACACGCACTGCGCGGGCGCGCTCGACTGCGAGGCCGGCCGCTGCGTGGAGCCCCCCGGGGAAGGAGCGCGCTGCGCGGGCGAGGACTGTGCGGCGGGGCTGGGCTGCGAGCGCGATCCCGCGGGTGGCCGCAGCTGCCTGCCGCCGGCCCCCGAGGGCGGCGCGTGCGTCGTCGTCTTCGGCCGCTCGCCCTGCGACGGCGATCGGGTCTGCGTCGCGGAGGGGGACGGCGCGCGCTGCGGCGTCGGCGCGCCCCTCGGAGGCGACTGCAGCGCCGCGTTGCCCTGCGCGCCGGGCGGTCGCTGCCTCGGCGGCGCCTGCGCGCCGATCGCCCCTCCCGACGGCGCGTGCGACGAGCGGCAGAGCTGCCCGTACGGCTTCCGCTGTGACGGCGCGCGCTGCCGTCCGGGGCCGGTGCTCGGCGAGGCGTGCGAAGGCGGCTGCGTGCGTGGGGCGTGCATCGACGCCGCGTGCGTGCCGCGTGAGGAGGGCGAGCCCTGCACGGGCGCGCTGCTGACGCCGCTCGGCGAGTGTGCGGCGGGGCGCTGCTCCGGCGGCCTCGGGACGGGCCGCTGCGTGGCGTTCGAGCCCGACGGTGGCCCCTGCGGAGCGGACGACGCCTGCGGGCCCGGCACGACCTGTCGCACCGATCTCGAGGCGTTCGAGGACCGCTGTCTCCCCCTCTGCGCGCCGCCGTGAAGGGCGCGGCGTGCCATGCTCGCCCCGCCGCCGCCCCCGGAGCCGCATGCGCCGCCTCGCACCTGCACTGCTGCTCTTCGTGGCGAGCTGCGTCGATCGCCAGCCGTCGGCGCGCGAGCAGCGCGATGGCTTCGATCGCGCGGCGCTCGGCCCGCTCGTCCTGGCAGAACTTCCATCCGACGTCGTGGCGCTCCCCGAGGCCGAACGGGGCCGGATCGGCGACGAGCTCGAGCTGCTCGCGTTCCGCCTCACCCCGCCGGTGCCGCCGCCCGGCACGGTCGCGCGCGTGACCCTCTGGTGGCAGGTCCGCGAGGCGCCCGACGAGGAGCGCCGGCTCTTCGTGCACGTCGAGGATCGCGCGGGTCGCGTCGGGCGTGTCGTCGCCGATCACGACCTGCTGCAGGGCCGCTACCCGATGTGGGCGATGCGCCGCGGCGAGGTCCTCCGCGACGACTTCGAGCTCGCGATCCCGCCGTACGCAGCGCCCGGGACGGAGTTCGACCTCTGGGTCGGCCTCTTCGCCGGCGAGGTCCGCACGACCGTCACCGCCCCGACGCCCGACCGGGTCGGCCCGGGGAATCGGCTGCGCGCCGGGACGTTCGTCTCCCGCTGATCAACGATGGTAGGAAGCGGGCCCCCGGAGGAGGTCTTTGTGCCCGGTCGCAAGCAGTGGATCACGATGGCCGCCTGCTTCGTCGCCGTCGCGGTGCTCGACGTCGTCACGAAGGTGCTCGCCGAGCAGCACCTCGCGAGGGGCCCGATCGTCTTCGTCAAGGATTGGGCGGCGTTGCGGCTCGCGTACAACCGCGGCGTCGCCTTCTCGGCCCTCGAGGGGCTCCCTCCGACGGCGCTCGCGATCGGTGCGGTCGTGCTCCTCGGCATCGTCGTCTGGTCGCTGCGCGCCATGGCCGCGAAGACCTGGGGCGCGGTCGCGCTCTCGCTCGTCTCGGCCGGTGGGCTCTGCAACGCGGTCGACCGCATCTTCGACGGTCGCGTGACCGACATGATCTCCGTCTGGAAGTGGCCGGTCTTCAACGTCGCAGACTCGGGCATCACCGTCGGCGTCGCGATCCTGCTGCTCGTGGGGTGGAAGAAGCCGGCCGCCGCGCCCGTCGGCGAGGCGCCTGGCAAGCCCTGATCGACCGCGGCGTTTCGTGCCCGCGCGGAATCGTGTTACACGCGCGGCGCCGGAGTCGTCTGGATGGACGCCGGCGGCGGGGGCGACCTCGCCGCGGGAGGAAAGTCCGGGCTCCACAGGGCAGGGTGCCGGTTAACGGCCGGGCGGCGTGAGCCGACGGAGAGTGGCACAGAGAAAAGACCGCCTCCGCGTCGCAAGGCGCGGCGGTAAGGGTGAAACGGTGCGGTAAGAGCGCACCGCGCCCCTGGAGACAGGGGTGGCACGCAAAACCCCACCTGGAGCAAGACCGAATAGGAAGGTGCCCGAACCGCGAGGGGAGGGCAGAGGCGGCTCGCCTCGACGCCTTCGGGTCGGTTGCTGGAGCCCACGAGCAATCGTGGGCCTAGAGGAATGTCCGTCATCCGCTGGAGACAGCGGGAACAAAACCCGGCTTACAGGGCGACTCCGGCACTTTCGTCCAGAGCGGGTCTCAGGCGCCGTCGAACAGCTCGGGCACGTTGGCCCGCACGAGCCGTTCGAGCGCCTCGCGGTCTTCGGGCAGCAGAAACCCCAGCTTGATCCCGACGCCGGCCGGCGCGCCCGGCGAAGCGGACCTGCGCCACACCACCGTCGACTCGGCCCGGATGGCGGCGCCGTCGGGCAGCGTGAAGTCGATCGTCACGCGCGCGCCGGTCGCCAGCGGTGCGGTCGTCGCGAGGAAGAGGCCGCTCGCGGAGAGATCCCGGACGCGCCCCTCGACCGGTCGGCCGTCGCACATCGCGGCGCACGGCAGCTCGACCGCCGCCCGCGGCTCGGCCCGCTCGTGGAAGCCCTCGAGCTCGGTCGCCACGCGCTCGACGAGCTCACGCGCGGCGGCCGCCGCTGCCGCCGGCGCCTCGTGCAGCCCGCGCAGGCCGGGCTCCTGGACGACCGTCACGCGCCGGGTCGCGTCCTCTGCCGCCTGGAGCGCCTCCTGCACGGCCTGCTGCGCGTCGAAGAAGAGGCGGCTCTTCTCGAACCAGCCGTCGGCCCCGACGATCCGTGCCCGCGCTGCGATCTCCGCGGGCGCGAGGTTCGAGATCAGCAGTGTCCTCACGCCGAGGCCGCCGCGGAGGTTCTGGACGAGCGGCGCGAAGCGCTCCGGCGCGACGCCGGGCAGGTCGAGGCCGCAGAGCACCAGGGAGGGGCGCAGCGCGCGGATCATCGCGCCGTTGATCCGCTCGCTGACCGGGTGGAGGAAGACCTCGTAGCCCGCCGCCTCGAGCTGGTCCCGCAGTACTTCCCTGCTCATCACGTCGTCGTCGACGATCAGGATCCGGGGCGACATGGCCCGATGATGGGCCGGCCGCGCCCACGGCCGCAACCGCTACATCCGCTCGTCGATCGCGCGGTTCAGTCCTTGGATACTGCGGGCGTACCCGTCGACG
>CAYHCR010000638.1:0-3256 GCA_964354895.1 uncultured Myxococcales bacterium
CGCTTGATGTGGTGGAGGGGGAAGGATTTGAACCTTCGAAGGTCGATGACCGGCAGATTTACAGTCTGCTCCCTTTGGCCGCTCGGGCACCCCTCCGCAATGCTGCTGCTTCGTTGCTCCTGCTTCGTTGCAGCCACTCCTGTCATACCTGGTGCTGGCGGCGGGAGTTGAACCCGCGACCTTCCGCTTACAAGGCGGGTGCTCTACCAGCTGAGCTACACCAGCAACTGCGTTACCCCACCGACTGCACGGCTCCTGCGGCTTTTCGTCCCGCGTCTCTTCGGCTCAGGCGACCACGGTGCGGTTTAGCTCGTCGCCCAGGCCGTGTGTTCCGGACACCGGTCGCCCGGCCCAGTGCGAGCGCGGCCTTGTAGTTGGTCGAAAGGGAGCTGTCAAGAGCTCCGCGCGGAGGTCCGGCGCTGCCGGTCGAGTTCGTAGAGCAGGACCCCTGCCGCGACCGAGGCGGAGAGGCTGCCAACCCCTGAACGGCCCATCGGGATCGAGATCACGCGGTCGCACGTCTTGCGGACCAGTGGACGGAGCCCGCTGCCCTCGGATCCGATCACGAGGCAGGCGGGGCCGGTCAGGTCCGTCTGATCCGCGGGCTCGCCGTCCATCGCGGCGCCGTGGCACCAGACGCCCGCCTCCTTGAGCTCCTCGAGCGCGCGGACGAGGTTTGTCACCCGGGCGATCGGCACGTGGGAGGCGGCACCGGCGCTCGCCTTGAAGGCGGTCGGCGTGAGCGTCACCGCGCGATCCTTGGGGATGATCACGCCCTGCGCGCCGAACGCGTGGGCGCACCGGAGCGCGGCGCCCAGGTGGATCGGATCCTGGATCTGGTCGAGCGCGAGCAGGAGCGGCGGCGCGCCTTCCGCCCGGGCGAGGAGCTGCGCGAGCGTCGCCTCCTTCGCCTCCTCGATCTCGGCGATCACGCCCTGGTGAACCGCTCCGGGCGCGAGCCGCTCGATCTCGTCGCGACGGACCCGCTGGACGCGAAGTCCGGCCGCGGCGGCGAGCGAGAGGATCCGCTCGAGATCATGAACCTTCGCACCCTCCGCGAGGAGCAGGCGGCGCATCGTCCCGCCGGAGGTGAGCACCTCGACGACGGGGTTCACCCCATAGATGAGCATGCTGGCGCTACTGGACCGTCACGGGCGTCGTGAGGCTCTCCGACGTCTTCATGCAGGCCTCGGCGACGCAGACGTAAAAGTCGAGCTGCGCCTTGACCTCGCCGGCGCCGGCGGCCGACGCGCTCAGCGGGATCTCGAACACCGGGCCGTTGCTCTCGACCCGCGTGTTGTCCTTGTACGCGAGCTCGGGCGTTCCGACCGTGACGGCGCCGGTGGTCGTGAGCTTCGCCTTGAAGGGCGTCTCGGCCTTCACCTTCGCGGAGGGGACCGGCGTGACCCGGAGGATGGCGGCGGCGCCCTTCCCGGCGGCGAAGTTCGTCGGAGCGACGAGCTCGGCCTTGTAGAGGGTCTTGGGATCGGGCAGCTCTCCCGCCAACGCCTCCTCGGAGCAGGCGAACGAGGCAGCGGCGAAGACGAGCGAGGCGAGCAGGCGGTTCATACGGGCTCCGGTGCGCGGGACGGCGGCATTTCGGTCCCAGCGCGGACGTCGGGTCAAGGGGACTTCTTCCGCCGGGAGACGCGGCGGCGTTCGGGCGATTCACCGGCGGAGGCCACATCGGGGGGGCGCGCGAGCGGCGGGATCCGGGCGGACTCAGCGCGATCCCGACGGACCAGCGCGACCGCATGATCGACGACGGCGCCCGCGAGGTCGCGACCGACGGCGGCCTCGAGGTCGACGAGTGACGGGGAGGAATTGACCTCGAAGACGAGGGGCGCGCCTTCGTGGTCGAGCAGGTCGATCGCAGCGACCTCGAGCCCGACGAGCCGACAAGCAGACGCGGCCGCGCGCTCGAACGCTGGCGCGAGCGTGACGGGCTCGTACGAGGCGCCGCGTCCAAGCGTGCGCTGGAAGCGCCCGGCCCGCGGGCGACGCCGGACCGCCGCGATCACCTCGCCGCCGACGACGAGCGCGCGGAAATCCTGGCCGTGGCCGGCGCGGACGTACTGTTGAAGCAGCAGGTCCTGGCCGAGCGCGAAGATCGCCTCCAACGAGGCTTCGAGCGACGCGGGGGTCTCGCAGACCATCACGCCGGGGCGACCGTGGAGGAGCTTCACGAGCACGGGCATTCCCCCGACGAGCGGGACCATCTCCTTGAGCTCGTGGGCGGACTGGGCGATCACCGTGGGCGGGATCGGGATGCCGTGGGTCGCCAGCAGCTGCAGGCAGCGGATCTTGTTGCGGCTTTCGGCGATCGCGCCAGGACCGTTGACGAGCGTGACGCCGGCGAGCCCGAGCTGGTTGAGGACGGCCAGGCCCCAGTGGTTGATCGAGGCGGCGATGCGCGGGATCACGACGTCGACGTCGCCGATCGGTCGGCGGCGGAAGGTGAGCGTGCCGCGCCCTTCGCCGAGGCGGATCTCGCACAGCCGCGGGTCGAGCACGCGGACGGCGAGGCGCCGCTCGCGGGCCGCTTCGACGAGCCGCGAGGTCGAGCCGATCTTCGCGGATCGCGAGAGCAGGACGAGGCGCATGGAGGCCGGAGGCTACACCCGGGCCTTCAGAACTCGGTAGCGAGCACGAGCGTCGGGCCGTCGCGGCCGGGGACGAGCGCGAGGGTCGGCGCCAACGCGCGATGATCTTCGGCCGTGGCGAACGCGCCGAGCGCACCACCGACCCCGGCGCCGAGGGCGGGCAGCCCGACGGCGAGCGCCCAGTTCGGGTCGTCGACCGAGAGGAACAGCGCGCCAGCTGCGAGCGCCGCGGAAAGAACCCCCGGAGAACGGTACGAAAGAAGCTCCAGCCGAGGCGAACAAAGCTCTCGAAGGACATCATCGGTCCGCAGTCTATCGGCCGCGCCGCGGCGCTCAAGCTATTTGCCAAGCCCGGTACGCTGGAGCGCGCTCGGCGTCGCTGGGGCCCTCAGCCGGATCAGGGCCGCGCGCGCGGCGTCCAGGGTGACGTTGCACGCCTCCGCGATCGTCGCGGCCACCAGCTCGATCTCGTCGCCCTTCGCGCCCGCGGCCATCGCCACGCCGCGGGCGTGCAGAGACATGTGCCCCCGCTGGATCCCCTCGGTCGCGAGCGCCCGCAGCGCCGCGAGGTTGGACGCCATGCCGATCGAGGCCGCCACCATCGCCAGCTCCTGCGCCGATCGCACGTTGAGCATCTTCAGCGCCAGCCGGGC
>CAYHCR010000639.1:0-3248 GCA_964354895.1 uncultured Myxococcales bacterium
GGGCGCCCGGAACGGAGGCCGTGTGACGAGCCCGCGCCCGCCGAGGCGCCCGGCGGCGCTGTAGACCAGCGTCACCTCCAACGACTCCTCGCGCGTCAGCGCCGGGAGGATCGAGCAGAGTCGGCGCGCGAGCATCGTCTTCCCGGTGCCCGGCGGGCCGACGAGCAGCAGGTTGTGGCCTCCCGCCGCCGCGACCTCGAGGGCGAAGCGCGCGTTCGGCTGGCCCCGCACGTCGATCAGGTCGAGCTCATCGCCCATCGCCGCCTGGGGCGGCGGCGCGACAGCCATGGGCAGCAATGCGGCCCCCGTCAGATGACCGACGACCTCTGCGAGCGTGCGCGCCCCGAGGACCTCGATGCCCGGGATCAGCGAGGCCTCCGACGCGGACTCCAGCGGAAGGATCACGCTCGGGAGGCCGCGCGCCCGCGCCGCCGCGACCAGCGAGAGCGCGCCGGGAATCGGCCGCAGGCTGCCATCGAGCGCCAGCTCGCCGGCCAGGAGGAAGCGGGCCGCCACCTCGGGCGCGATGCGCTCGGCCGCGACGAGCAGCGCGATCGCGATCGGGAGATCGAACGCCGAGCCGTCCTTGGGCACGTCTGCGGGCGCGAGGTTGATGGTCACCTTCCGCGGAGGGAGCTCGAAGCCCGCGTGTCGCACGGCCGCGCGGACTCGATGCCGGGACTCGGCGACCGCGCGGTCGCCCATGCCGACGAGTTGGAAGCACGGGAGGCCCAACGAGACGTCCGCCTCGACCTCGACCGGCAACGCTTCGATGCCGGCCAGCGCTCCACTGTGGATCTTCGCGATCACGGCACCTCCGCGGCGGGCTCGCCGTCGTGGAGGGACAGCTTTGCGATGCGCGTGCCAGCGCGCGGCGACCTGTTCCCGGGGGGTTGCAGCCATGATCCCGGCCCGAAAATGAGGCCCGGCCCGAAATTCGGGCCCCGCCGTGCGATCGGACGGATCTCCGTGGCGACGTCCGGCGGCCGCACGAGCGCGGCCCGGGGCTGCTATCGTGCGCGCGTGTCTTCCGGCCACGTAGGTCGCTACCGAATCGTCCGGCGCCTCGCCGCGGGCGGCATGGGTGAGGTCTTCCTGGCGGAGGCCGACGCCGCCGGCATCGCGCGGCGCGTGGTCGTCAAGCAGATCCGGCCTGATCTGGTCGACGATCCGACCTCACGCACGATGTTCCTCGACGAGGCGCGCAACCTCGCGCTGCTTCGCCACGCGAACCTCGTGCAGGTCGTCGACTTCGAAGAGTCGCCGGACGCCTGCTGGCTGGTGCTCGAGTACGTCGAGGGCGTGAACCTGCTCGACGTGATCCTCTCGGCGCGGGCCCCCGGCGCACCGCCCTTGCCGCCTGAGCTCGCGGCCTACATCCTCCGCGAGGCGGCCTTCGGGCTCGACTACGCGCACCGCCGCATGAAGCCCGACGGGACCCCGCTCGATCTGGTCCACCGGGACGTCACGCCGCAGAACGTGCTGCTCTCGTTCGAAGGCGAGGTGAAGGTCGCGGACTTCGGCGTCGCCTGGTCGCGGCAGAACCGCACGAAGACGGCGATCGGCCTCGTGAAAGGGACGCCCGGCTTTCACTCGCCCGAGCAGGCGCGGGGCGAACCGCTCGACAAGCGCAGCGACCTCTTCTCGCTCGCGACGACGATCTACTGGGCCTCGACCGGCGTCCCGGCCTTCACGGGCCCGACCGACGCCGACGTCATGGTGAAGGTCGCCGTCGGCGCACACCCCACGGCGTCGCAGAGCCGCCCCGGCTTCCCCGCGCAGCTCGACGCCGTGCTCGAACGCTGCCTGCAGACGGATCGGATCCATCGCTTCGCCTCCGCCGCGGAGCTCGCAGAGGCCAGCGATGCCTGGCTTCGGGAGATGCGCGCGCCGCCCGGGCAGACGGCCCTCGCCGCGCTCCTGCGGACCCGCTTCCCAGACCGCCTTCCGGGGGCGCAGCCACTCGCCCCACCTGTCCCGACGCCTTCGCCCGACGTTCGCCTCGGCTCGCATGAGGCGATCGCGCCCGCCGCCGGGCGGCTCCGCGAGCACGGGGATCCGGGCCCGCGCACGCCCTTCGCGACCGATCCCGCGGTGCCTCGCGTAGCGCTCCCGGAGCCGCGTTGGACGCCGGCGCCCCCGGCCGCTGCGCCGCCGGGACCACCGCAGCCCGCGCCCCCTCCGCCGTCCGCACCGACTTCTGTCGCGCGCACGCCGCCCGCGACGTCGTTCGACGACCGCTCGCCGACCGAGCGCGTGGTCGCGGACCCGACCTTCTTCGCGCCGCCGCCGCCGGAGCTGGTCCCGACCCCTGCGCTGCTGCCCGCCGCGCCGCCGGCCGCACGTCCCCCCGCCGCCGAACGGACCGCCGCGCCCGAAGGGACCGCCGCGCCGGTCGCCACGCGTCGCCGTGCCGTGCCGATCTGGGCGTTCGTGCTCGTCGCGCTCGCCGTCGCGCTCGGGACGATCACCGCGCTCGCGATCGCGGACGCAGTGACCGGCGGAGGACGGCTCCCGCTCGGGCCGTTCGCACCGAGCCAGCCCGCCCGGCGCTGACGCACGACACGCGAGCTTCCGCGCTACGCTCCCGCCATGCGATCGCTCCGCCTCCTCCTGCTCGCCGCCGCCCTCCACGCCGCCGCGTGCGCGCCCGATCCGGGCCCGCCGATCATCGGTGGCGACGCGGGCGCCGGGGCCTCGGGCGGGAGCGGTGGCTCGCAGGGCGCAGGCGGCGCGGGCGGGCTCTCGCTCGACCTGCCGCTCGTCAGCCCGATCGCGCTCCACGTCCAGCCCGAGGCCGATCGCGACTTCCTCCTCGGCGCGCTCTCCGGCGCGGCCCGCTCGATCCGGGTCGTCTCCTACCTGCTCACCGACGACGAGACCGAGGCTGCGCTGATCGCCGCCGCCGCGCGCGGGATCGACGTGCGCGTCATCGTCGAGGGCTCGCAGAATTCCAATGACGCCGCTCGCCTCTCCCTGGCGCAGGGCGGCGTGCAGGTGCGGGAGGGCGATCCCCGGTTCGCGCTGACCCACGAGAAGTCGGTCGTGATCGACGATGTCCAGGCGCTCGTGATGACCCAGAACCTCACGATGAGCGGCTTCGATCGCAACCGGGAGTACATCGCGATCTTCACCGGCCCCGTCGCAGCAGAGCTGGCGGCCGTCTTCGACGCCGATTGGACCCGCGCGAATTACACGGCCGAGACCTCGCTGGTGCTCTCGCCCGTCAATTCCCGGTTCCGCCTCGA
>CAYHCR010000640.1:0-3242 GCA_964354895.1 uncultured Myxococcales bacterium
TCGGCCAGCGCGCGCTCCTCGACGGCGGGGCGGCGCGCTTGCTACGTTGCGCCGCTTCCACGCAACACCCGACACGGTGGGTCGCGCACGCGACCTCGGGGAGCCGTCATGACGCGCCAGCAGCTCGTTCTCGTCCTCACAGGAGCCCTCTCGCTCTTCGCCACCTTCGCTGCCTGCAGCGACGGGCGCGGCGCCGACAACACCACGGGCGGAGGCGACGAGACGCTCGAAGACTGCGCGCGGGCGGGCGACGAGGACGGCAACGGCCAGGCCGACTGCGCGGACGCCGCGTGCGCGAACACCTCGGATTGCAACGCGGACGCCGAGGACTGCGCGAACGGCGCCGATGACGACGGCGATGGCGACGCGGACTGCGCGGACGCCGACTGCGCGGCCAGCGCGGCGTGCGCCTGCGTCGACGCGCCCGCGGCCTCCACTGTCACCTGCGACACCCACTCCGCCTGCCGCGACGACGCCTGCCCGGGCGGCGAGGCGCTCTGTGACTTTGCGGGCGTCTCGGGGGTCGCGGCCGGCCACTGCACGCTCGCGCCCGTCGTCTACGCCAACAACAAGGTGACGACCGGAGAAGCGGCCGATTTCTCGTGCTACGCGACCCCGCAGACCTTGACGCCCGGGACCGACGTGACGGTCTACGGCTGCGTCGACTCCTTCGGCCTCGCGGTCGCATCGACCCGCGACGTCGAGATCTACATGTGGCGCGCCGAGAACTTCTTCACGACGCTCGCTGCGACCGGCGCGCCGCCGGTCACGGCTGAATTCGGCCCGTTCGCCTCGATCCGGACGACCTCCGTCTTCGATCTCGCGACCGACTGCCCGTACGACGGCGCCTTCCTCGCGCCCGGCGTGCCGCGCGGCGAGAAGCTCGTCGTGCGCGTCTCCAACGAGAACAACGTCAACTTCGTCAACACGTGGGTCTTCAACTTCGCCGTCGCCGACGAAGAGGTCACGGGCGACATCCCCGCGCCCGTCGCCGCGTCCGGCGTGACCGAGGCCGCGCTGCTGAACGTCGCCGTCATCTCCGGCACGACCTACGCGACGATCCCGCCGCTCGCAGGGCTGCCCGGCGGCGTACCGGAGGGCGAAGGCGTGATCGCCGGCGAGATCGGCGACTGCAGCAACCGCGTCACCGGCAACGCGAAGGTCTCGTTGACCCCGTCGTCCCGGAAATTCACCTACTTCAACGCAGGCGTCGATGAGGACGGCCTCGCAGACAGCAAGCCGGATCCGCGCCGCAAGACGAGCCACGTCGACGGCCTCTACGCGGGCCTCGGCGTCCCGGCGGGGTTGCTGACGCTGAACGCCTCGGTCCCGACCGCGGACGGCGGCGTGCTCGATCTCGGGAGCTTCCGCGCCGCGATCTTCTCCGGTGACGTCACGATCCTCTCGATCCGCGGCCGCCAGCGCACGCCGGACGCAGACTGACGAGCGCGCGAGGCTCGACCCCGCTGCGAGCGACTGCATCGCTGCTCCTGGCCGCGATCGTCGCGGTCGGTTGCGCGCACGCGCCGCTCGCCGCCGACGGCCGGGCGACCGAGCCTGGACCTCCGCTTGCGGCCGGCGCGGGGACGCAGACCCTGCCGATCGGGCCTCCGGGCCCCGCCGACGCGGACCTCGCGGCGGCGCTTCGAGCGACCGGCTCGCTGCAGGCCGACGACGCGCTCTCGGCAGCCGCGCGCCGCCTCGCCGCGCGCGTGGTGCGGTCGGGCCGTGCCGCGGATGCGACCGGCGCGCTCGCGGTGCGCTGGGCGTTTCAAGCGGAGGGCGTCTTCGATCCGGCGCCGCTCCCGGTCGCGGTGGTCGGGACCGGCCGCGGGATCGTCTTCGCGCGCCTCGTCGAGCGAGCGCGCCAGGAGCTCGCCTCGCGGGACCAGCCGCCGGATCGCTTCGGCGTCGGCGTGCTCGAGGCTGGGGATCGCACCGTCGCAGTCCTGCTGCTCGTGCGTCGCCGCGCCTCGCTCGTGGGGGTGCCCCGCAGCGTCGCGGCCGGGACCGCCCTGCGACTCTCGGGCGCGCTCCTCCCGCCGCTCACCACGCCCGAGGTCGTCGTCACGCCCCCGGGTCTGCGGCCGCTCCGGCTGCCCTCCGACGCGACCTCGCCCGGATTCGGCGCGACCCTCACGCTCTCGACGCCCGGCCGCTGGCTGCTCGAGGTGCTCGGCCGCGGGCCGCGCGGGCCGGAGGTCGCGGTGCTGCTCCCGCTCGAGGTCGGCACGGCGCTGCTGGAGCCGCCGCTCGAGACGCCGGCGGATGAAGAGCCCGACGGCGGCCCGGCGAAGGAGCGGATCTTCGCGGCGAAGGTCGACGAGCTCCGCCTCGCGCACGGGCTGCCGCTGCTCGAGTCCGATGACGCGCTCGCGAACGTCGCGCGCGCGTACGCGGGGGAGTTGGCGCGGACGGGCCGCTTCGCGCACGTCTCGCCGGAGAGCGGCGCGCTCGCGGATCGCCTCGCGCGCGCTGGCTACCGCTACCTCCGCGCGGGGGAGAACCTCGCGCTCGCGCCGACCGCTGCCGGCGCCTTCGCGGGCACCACCGAGAGCCCGGGCCACCTCGCGAACCTGCTCGATGGCGCGTTCACTCGCGTCGGCTACGGTGCGGCGAAGGGCCGGACCGCAGGGGGCGTGCCGACGTGGATCGTGGTGCAGCTGTTCGCGACGCCGCCCTGACCGGGAAGAACGACGAAAGCCCGCGGGCCTCGGGCCCACGGGCTTCCTGCGTCGATCCTGCGAGCCGCTCAGCGCCTACGCGAACCGGCGCTGCGTGGCGTACGACTCGACGTCGCCTTCATAGGCGCCGGTCTGCTGGAAGAGCGGGCAGCGCAGGCAGGTGAAGCTGTTCCAGCCGCGCTTGACCGCCTCGTCGAGGCAGTCGTCGTAGTGCGCGCAGAACAGGTTCCGGTGACCCTCGACGCCGCCCTTGCCGCCCGCAGCCTCCGGGTTGATCGGCGCAGCGAGCTCCGTCGGGAAGGGCTTGAGAAGCGGGTGGCTCATGGATCGGGTTACCTCGGAAAACGTGGAAATCAAGCACAAAATCGCGCGGACCATAGTGAATTCAGCCCATGTATGTCAATGGGCGCACGAATTTCACCGCCGGGACCGAAGCTGGACCGTCGGAATTTGGGGTGGCCCGCGGTGCCGGGTCCGTACAATCCCTCCGCGGTGGCGGCTCCAGGAGCGTGCAAGTTGTCGATTCAGCTTGGGATTCTACTCGTGCTGGCCCTCGGG
>CAYHCR010000641.1:0-3234 GCA_964354895.1 uncultured Myxococcales bacterium
GTCATCTCGAAGATCTCGGATCACCCGGTCGGCAAAGAGGCCGCGCTGATCGTGATCTACGGCGCTGAGCTCGGGCGCAAGTTCGGCCTCGACAAGGCCATCGTGCTCGTCGGTCGATCGAGCAAGGCCGAGATCCAGATCGACCAGGAGTCGATCAGCCGGAACCACTGCAAGTTCCTCAACGACGGGACCCGCGTCCTCGTCCGCGATCTCGGCTCCACGAACGGCACCTACGTCAACGACGAGCACGTCGACGAGTACGTCCTGAAGAACGGCGATCTCATCAAGATCGGGCGCACGATCTTCAAGTTCGTGGCCGGCGGCAACATCGAGAACCTGTACCACGAGGAGATCTACCGGCTCACGACCGTGGACGGGCTCACGCAGATCTTCAACAAGCGCTACTTCCTCGAGACGCTCGATCGCGAGATGTCGCGCTGCCGTCGCTACGACCGGTCGCTCTCGCTGCTGATGTTCGACCTCGATCACTTCAAGCTGGTCAACGACACCTACGGCCACCTCGCCGGCGACCACATCCTCAAGGGCGTCGCCTCGCTCGTGAAGGGGCGCATCCGGCGCGAGGACGTGCTCGCCCGCTTCGGCGGCGAGGAGTTCGCCCTGATCCTCCCGGAGATCGAGGCCGCGCAGGGCCTCGTGCTCGGCGAGAAGCTCCGCAAGGCGGTCGAGCGCAACAAGTTCACCTTCGACAAGGCGCAGATCCCCGTCACGATCTCGATCGGCGTGGCGAAGATGCAGACCGGGATGACGGATCCGCAGGACTTCCTGCGGCTCGTCGACAAGAAGCTCTACGAGGCGAAGGCCGGCGGCCGCAACCGGGTCTGCTAGCGCGCCGACGCGGGCGGAGGCGTCCTGCGCGCGCTAGCTCCCCGAGAGGCAGCGCCCCTCGACGCAGAGCTGACCCTCGGTGCAGCAGTCTTCCTCGCCGCAACAGCTCCCCTTGCGGCAGAACTTACCGTTCATGCAGCAGTCCGCCTCGACCGGCGCGCACGTCCCGTCGGGGCAGCGCATCGGCGCCTCCGGCTCGCAGGTCGCGTCGGCCGCCTCGCCCGTCACCGCGCCCGTCGCGACGCAGCGCGCCTCGAGGCACCGCTCGCCCGCGCCGCAGCAGTCGTCGGCGCCGCAGCACGCGCCCTCGCGGCAGAACTTCCCGTTGTCGCAGCAGTCGGCGGCCTCGGGCGCACAGGTGCCGTCTTCGCAGCGCATCGGGTAGTCGCCCACGCAGGCCTCCTCGCCCGTCGCGAAGACGCCGACGGGGCCGCGGCCGGCCACGCAGGCGCCCGCGACGCACGCCTCCCCCGGCAGGCAGCACTCCTTCTCCCCGCAGCAGGCGAGCTTCGCGGGGCAGAATTTCCCTCCGCCGCAGCAGGCCGCGCCGCCCGGCGTGCAGCTCCCGTCCGGGCAGGTCTGCGGGAAGTCGGGATCGCGGCAGGCGGGCGAAGGGTCGACGGGCCCGACGCAGCTCCCCTCCACGCACGCCTGGCCGGGGGCGCAGCAGTCGGAGGCCCCGCAGCAGCCGCGGCCGCCCGCGCACCACTTCCCGTTGTTGCAGCAGATCGCGCCGATCGGCCCGCACGTGCCGTCCGGGCACTCGAGGGGGTACGCCTCGTCCCGGCAGCTCTCCGACGGCGCCACGAACGCGGGCGTCACGGGGAACGGCGACGGCCCTTCGAGGTCCGAGGCGGTCCCGCAGCCGCCGCTCCCCATGCAGACCTCGCCCTCGCCGCAGCAGCTCCCCTGGCAGCAGGCGCCCGCGTCGCAGAAGGCGCCGTCGGCGCAGCAGGCGGCGCCGGCCGGCGCACAACTGCCGTCCGGACAGCGCTGCGGAAAGTCGCCCCCGCACGCGAGCGCGAACGATCCGCCCTCGCAGCTCCCGTCGGGCCGGCACGTCGCGTCGGGCGGGCAGCAGCTCGCGCCGCAGCAGAGCGCGCCTGCGCCACACGAGCGGCCCTCGCCGCAGCAGGAGGCGCCGGGGGGCGCGCACGAGCCGTCGTGGCAGTCGAGCGGCGCGGACGCAGGGCACGCGGCGGGCACGTAACCCCCGTCGAGCGGCTGCGGTCGCGCGTCGTCGGTCGCGAGCAGTCGGGCGAGCGCCTCCCGGCCGGCGAGCGCCTCGGGGCCGCTGCCGCCCGCGGCGGTGCGCGTGAGCCCCAGCAGATCCCGCGCGATGCCGGCGAGCCGGTCGCGCCTCGCGCGGTAGTCGGCGTCCGGGAGCTCGCACCGGTTCGCGCGGGTGCAGCTGCCCTCGAGCTCGGCCCGCAGCGCCGTCCAGCGCGCGCCGGCCTCGACCGTCGAGCGGTCGACGTTCGCGTGCGCCTCGCCCCGCCGTCCCGGCCGCGAAGGCGAGGGGAGCCGCGTGGCGGGGAACGTGCGCGAGAGCTCCGCCTCGCAGTCGCGCACCGTGATCGTGCCGAGCGACGCCTGGCCTCGGTCCGCGCAGTCGACGCTCGTGCCGGGGGCGTCTTCGCGGCAGCCCGCGAGCCACGTGAGCGACAGGCACAGGAGGGCGGGGAGGAGCTTGGGACGCGTCACGAGGCGGCTCTCGGCGAGGGGCCGCGCCCTGCGAAGGCCGCGCGAAATGCCCGTGGATTCCGCAGGCTAGCAACGCGCCCCGGGGCCCTCAAGGCGCGACGACTCGCCTGCCCATCGGGCTCTGCGGCTTCTTGACGCGCCGCGCGAGCGCTCCCTAGGGTGCCGCCCCTTCCTTGGGAGCCTCCATTGTCCGAGACGCACGACGAGACCAGCTCGCTGCCGGCGCAGCGCCGCCTGCGGCTCGAGAAGGCCGACGCCCTGAACGCGAAGGGGCAGCCGCCGTTCGGCAACGGCACGAAGGTCGAGCACACCAGCGCCGACGTGAAGACGGTCTGCGGTGAGCGCCCGACCGACCAGATCGAGGCGCTCGGCCGCTCCTTCACGGTCGCCGGACGCGTCGTCTCGCGCCGCGTGATGGGCAAGATGGCCTTCGTACATCTGCGCGATCGGGCCGGAGACCTCCAGCTGCAGCTCAAGAAGGACCGCCTCGGCGCCGGCTGGGAGCTGCTCGAGCTGCTCGATCTCGGGGACATCGCCTTCGCGCGCGGCACGCCGATCCGCACGAAGACCGGCGAGGTCACCATCGTCGCCGACGAGCTGAAGATCCTGACGAAGGCGCTGCGGCCGATGCCGGAAAAATTCCACGGCCTCACCGACGTCGAGACGCGCTACCGGCAGCGATAC
>CAYHCR010000642.1:0-3231 GCA_964354895.1 uncultured Myxococcales bacterium
TACATCCCGGCCTACGTCGCGCCCCGGAACGCGGGCGCAGTCGGCCGCGCGGCCTCTGCTTCGCGACGAATGGACTCGATCGACGGCGCGGCGCCGCCGCCGGCCTGAAGCTCCTGGGGCAGCTCGTCGGAGAAGTCGAGCGCGACGTCAGAGGAAGGCTCCGGCGCCTCGTCGAGGGCGCTCGTGAGCGGGATCGGGGTGATCGCGACGGCGGTCAGCGGGATCGGCGCGACCGCGACGGCGGGCGCGGGGCGCGAGGCGACGCCGGCCGCCTTGGGCGCCTGGCCGTACTTGCGGCCGTAGAGATCGGCGAGGAGCGCCTGGGTGTCACCGTGCTCCGCGTCGACCTGCAGGATGGTCTTGCAGACGCCGATGGCCTTGAGGAGCAGGCCGTCGCGCGCGTAGCGATCGACGACCTCCCGGTAGCAGCGCACGGCGTCGGCGGGGCGCTTCGCGCGCGCGTAGGTGTCGCCGAGCCGAACCTTGATCTGAAGGTCCTTGGGCTCGGCCTGTGCGAGCTCTTCGTAGTGCTCCGCGGCCTTCTCGAAGTTGCCCTTCGTGAAGGCCTGCGACGCCTTGTCCTTCAGCTTGCGGGTGTCCATCGGCCTCCCTCACCGCGCGGCTGCGGCGGCGAGTGCCTCGGCCGCGGCCCGGCGGACCTCGGCGTAATAGTCGTCGTTGGCGAGCGCGGTCAGCAGCGCCTGGGAGGGTTTCGGATCGAGCCGGCCGATCGCGCGCGCGGCGGCCGCGCGGATCTCGGAGCGATCGTGGAGCAGCTCGGCGCGCAGGCCGACCGCGGCCGCCGGATCCTGCAGCCGGCCGAGCGCCTCGATCACCTCGAGGCGACCGTTGAGGCCCTGGGTCGCGAGCGCCTTCACTAGCGCCGGGACCGCCTCGTTCCGGCCGAGCCCGCCGAGCGCCCGAGCGGCGTCCGGCAGCCCGCTGGCGGCGAGTCCCTGCAGCTCCACCTCGGAGAGCGCCACGTCCGAGCGCCCCGCGAGGCCGCGCAGCGCACCCACGCGAGCGGCGAGCTCCGTCGACTGGCAGAGCTGCGCGATCGCGGCCGCCGCCTCGGCGCCGGGCAGCCGACCGATCGCCTCCGCGGCTGCCGTTCGGATCTCGCCCTCCTCGTCCGCGCGCGCGACGCCGAGGAGCACCGGCAGCGCGGCGGGATCGGCGATCGCGCCGAGCGCGCGCGCAGCGGCTCGGCGCAGCGGCGGCGTGCCTCCGACCAGGAGCTGGCCGATCAGCGCGGAGGCTCCGCCGAAGCGTCGGTTGCCGAGCGCCTCCACGAGCACGCCGGCCAGTGCCTCCTGCTCCGCGCTCACGTCCGGAACGAGCTCGATCGTGAGGCGGCGCGTCGCGGTCGAGGCGAGCAGGCGAGAGCCCCCGCCCCCTGCAGCAGCGCGCTCGTCGAGCCGCCGCATGAGATCGTCGTACCGGCCCCGCGCCTCCTCCGACGCGGCCTCCGACTCGAAGAATCCTGCGAGCGGCTCGGGCTTGGGCGGCGTCCGCACCCAGTCCGATGTCGCACGAACGAGGGCCGACGAGAGCGGCGTGAGCCGGGCGAGCAGCCGCGCTCCATCCTCCGCCGTTCCGACCGCTCCGATCAGCCGCACCGCCGCGACCTGGACCGAGGCGGTCTGCGCCGGATCCTCCAGCAGTCGCCGCGCGGCAGGCAGCAGGTCCGGCTGCTCGAGGCCGGCCGCCGCCGAGAGCGCCACCTCGGCGTCGCGCCCGCCCTTCTCGAGCCGCGCGACGAGCCAGGGCGCTGCGCAGGGCGATCCCCCTGCGCGCGCGTGGAGGGCCAGCTGAAAGGCCGCCGCCGGCGACCGCACGCGCTCGAGCGACGCGCACGCGATCGACGCGACCCCCGGCAGCCGGCCCACCGCTACGGCGGCTGGCACGGCCGCAGCCGAGTCCTCCTCTGCGACCGCGGCGAGCGCGGGCGCCGCTGCCGGATCTCCCAGTCGGGCGAGCGCCTCGGTCGCGGCCTCGCGAAGCTGCGGATAGCTCTCGGCCAGCATCGGCTCGAGCCGCGGCCGGACGGCCGGATCGCCGGATTCACCCAGCCCACGCGCCGACGCCGCAGCGAGCAGCACGCTGGGGCTCGCGAGCCGGGCGAGGAGCTGCTCTCGCGCTTCTGGCCGCCCGGAGCGCCCGAGCTCTTCGGCGGCCGCGACCTGCTCCGCCTGCATCGGCGACTGGAGCGCCTCCTCATGGCGGGCGCGCAGCGTCGCGGCCTCGGCACGGATCGGCTCCGTGGGACCCACGCCGGCGAGCGCGAGCGCGTCGATGATCGCGACGCGCGCGGCAGCGCCTCGACGGGCGAAGCCGCCGATCAGATACGCGCGCGCCTTGCCTCCCTCGCGCCGTGCGAGCGCGCCCGCTGCGGCCTTCTGCACGGCGGGGTCGGTGTCCGCGAGCGCGCCGCCGAGGACGTCGATCGCACGCGGGTCCGCCATCGCGGCGAGCGCGTCGACAGCGGCGCGGCGGACGAGGCTCGAGGGATCGGCCGAGGCACGCTCGAGGAGGGGGAAGTCCTCGGCGCGCGCGCTGCGGGCGAGCACCGTCAGCGCATCGACGCGGACCTCGGCCGTCGGCGATCGGAGCTGTTCGAGCGCCTTCGTGCGGCCGTCGTCGCAGGCGGGTGCGAGCGCGACGCAGAGCAGGCACGCCACCACGCGGAGCGCACGGCGGAGCGCGCGTCCAAGGACGCGGGGGGGAGCGAGGAAGGCGATCGGGAGCACTGCGCGCGATGGTAGCGACGGCCCCGCGGGGGGTCAACCTTCGCGACGCTGGAAATCCCCGGAATACGGACGGTTTTCACGGACCGGCGCAGCGCAGCGGGCGCTTGCCGGCGAGGGAGGGGACACCCTCTGCGCTCACGGCGAGCGCCAGCTGCTCGCCGACGCCGAACTCGACCTCGACGACGCACTGCGGACTCTTCGGGACCTTGATCGAGAGCTTGCGGGAGCCGGGCTCCATCGGCACCACCGAGACCACGCCGGGAGGGAAGTTTCGCCGGGTCTGCTTGAAGTCGACCATCAGAAACGTGTTGGCGACCGCCGGAGTCAGGAGGAGCGCCGTCTCTCGCGAGACGGACGGCCGCGCGCGCGGGACCACGACCGCCTTCGCCGGCGCGGTCGTCGGGGCGAGGGTCGGCGCTGGTGCCGGGGTCGGCGCTGGTGCCGGGGTCGGCGCTGGTGCCGGGGTCGGCGCTGGTGCCGG
>CAYHCR010000643.1:0-3230 GCA_964354895.1 uncultured Myxococcales bacterium
GTACCACGCGCCGAAAAGCCGCACCAATCCCTAGGGTTTCTCCGGCGGCCGGGGGCGCAGCCGATGCACGTTCGGGGGCAGCTCGGACGGGGGTTCCTCGACGCGGGCGGCGGGAGGCGGGAGCGCCGGCGACGGAAGGGAGGGCGGCGGCGGACTCGCGCCGAGCAGCTTGCGCGCAGCAGCCGCGAGCGCCGCTCGATCGAGCGCGACGACCGGCCCTGCGGGCAGCCCGAACGCGACCGTCGGGACGCCCGCCTCCGCGAGCTGCCAGCGCTCGTAGGGCGCGCCCTCCCCGCCCGGGAGCTCCTCCACGAACCGCGAGGGCCGCAGGATCACCCGCTCGCCGTCCCGCGGCGCCGCGACGGTCGGATAGCAGAGGTAGAGCTCGTCCTTGGCGCGCGTCACGGCGACATAGAAGCAACGACGCTCCTCCTCTTCTCCGTTGAGATCCTTGAGCGCCGCCGCGCTGGGGAAGCGACCGTCCGCGAGCCAGGCGACGAAGACCGCCCGCCACTCGAGCCCCTTGGACTGGTGGACGCTCGAGAGCGTGAGCTTCTCGTCGGGCTCCTCGCCCTCGATGACCTCCTCTGCGGTCAGCTCGTCGAGGAGCGAGACCTCCGCCAGGAACGAGCCGAGATCCCGGTGCGCGAGCGACCACTCGGCGAGCTGCTTCAGATCGTCGATCCGCTGCTCTGCGTTGGGGAACTCCGCGCGCAGGTAGTCGGCGTAGCCGAGCGCGAGCACGAGGTCGATCGCCTCGGCCGGCGCGCCCTGCACCTTCGGGTCGCCGAGCGCCAGCCAGAGGTCGCAAAATTTTCCGAAGCCATTGCGCGCCTTGCCGGGCAGCTGCTGCGCGAGCTCGGGGCGCGAGAGCGCGTCGCGCAGCCCGCCGCGACCACGAGCGGCGTGCTTCACGAGGTTCCAGGCCATGTCGGCGAGCTGGCCGCCGATCCCCGGGAAGAGCTTGATCGCCCGCTTGAACGCGAGCTCGTCGGCGGGGTTGTGGCTCGTGCGCAGGCACGCGACGCAGTCCTTCACGTGCTGCTGCTCGAAGAAGCGGATGCCCGAGCGCACCACGAAGGGGATCTTCCGGCGCGCGAGCTCGATCTGGATCTCGAGCGACTGCTGGTGCGCGCGGTAGAGCACGGCCATCTCCGTGAGCGGCACTCCCTCGTCGCGCAGCTCGAGGATGCGCTGGGCGATGAAGCCGGCCTGCTGCGGGGCGTCGCGCGCCGGCGCGAGCACCGGCAGCGAGCCGCGGGCCGGCCGCAGCGCCGTGAGCTCCTTCTTGTGCTGCCTGACGTTGGCCGCGATGGAGAGGTTCGCGAGTCGGAGGATCTCGGGGCTGCTGCGGTAGTTGATCGTCAACTTGCAGAGCTTCGCTTCGGGCCAGCGCGAGGAGAAGTCGAGGATGTTGCCGAGCTCGGCGCCTCGGAAGCTGTAGATCGACTGCGCGTCGTCGCCGACGACCGTGAGGTTGCGATGGCCGCCGGCCAGCAGATCGACGATCTCCGCCTGCAGGCGATTGGTGTCCTGGTACTCGTCGACGAGCACGCAGGCGAAGCGCTCCTGCAGCCGCTGCCGCACCGCCGCGCTCTCGGTCAGCAGCAGCCGCAGGTGCAGGAGCAGGTCGTCGAAGTCCATGACGTTGAGCTCGAGCTTGCGCTCGACGTATCGGCCGCAGACGCGCAGCACGTCGTCCGCCTGCGGCAGCAGCTGCGGGCGGCGCGCCGCGAGCACGTCGACGATCGACCGCTGCGTGTTGATCGCGCTCGAGTAGAGGTCGGCGATCACGTCGGACTTCGGGAACCGCTTCTGCCCGACGCCGAGGCCGAGCTCGCCGATCACCGCGCTGACGAGCTCGCGCGAGTCGTCGCGATCGAGCACCGAGAAGCCCTCGTCGAAGCCGAGCACCTCTGCGTGTTCACGGAGGATCCGGTTGCCGAGGTGGTGGAAGGTCCCGCCCCACATCCGGCGTGGATCGAGGCCGGGCAAGGACGAGAGGACGAGCTCGCCGGCCCGGGAGAGCATCTCTCGCGCGGCGCGATTGGTGAAGGTCAGCAGGAGCACGCTCTCCGGGGCGATGCCGTGCTCCAGCATCCGTGCCACCCGGTAGATCAGCGTTCGCGTCTTTCCGCTGCCGGCGCCCGCGAGCACGAGCAGCGGACCGGGCGGCGCCTGCACGACCGCGAGCTGCTCGGCGTTGAGCTGCGTGTCGTACGGGATCTTCGTCGGCCCCTCCAGGCGGGGGCTCTTGATCTCGTAGCGGCGCGTCGTCATGGCGGGTGCGGCCTCTGGCTCCACGTCGAGCGGCGCAGCTGAACGGATGTTCGGCACCCTACCGGCCGGAGCGCGCCCGGAGCAAGCCGAAGCGCTACCCTCCCGCCATGCAGCCTCGCCACCTCGCTGGACTGGCGCTCGTCGCCGCCGTCGCGAACCCCTGCGGCGCCGGCGTCCTGACGGTCGGCGCGCAGAACCCCGCCGAATACCTCCGTCCGGGCGAGGCCTATCTGGCGCAGTGCTACCTGATCGATCCCACGGAAGGGACGTGCGAGGACCTCCTGCACAAGGAGCTCCCGGCGCAGCCCGACAAGGCAGCGCGGCTCGTGAAAGTGCTCGCGGTCGGAGGCCGGCTGCTCGCGCCGCCGCTCGACCCTGAGAAGGACGCCGCGTGGTGCGAGTTCAAGACCGAGGCCGGCTGCTCCTTCGAGGAGCTGCGGGGCACGGTGGTGCTGGTCGTCTCGCGAGCCGGATCGATCAACCCTGCGACCGCCCGGCCGATCGCCGACGGTTGCAAGGAGGGAGTCGCGATCGGGACGGGGAAGAGCGCGAACGTGTTGGTGCGCCTCGGTCGACGGGCCGACGCGCCCGACGAGATCGGCGTGCCGAACCCGATCCCGTAGCGCCGCTTCAGTCCGCCGGCCTCGCGCGCTCGCACGCCACCTCGGCGGCGCGCTCGGCCCAGACATCGCCTGCACGCCGCGCGAGCTGCAACGCTTCCTCGACCAGCACCGCGGCGCGGGCCGCGTCACCTGCGCGCGCGCGATCCAGCAGCGCCATCGCGAGCTCGCTGCGGACGGCCGACTGCGGCGAGGGCTCTCGGAGGACCCCGAGCTCGAGCAGCGCGCCCTCCGCTGCCGTCACCGCCTCCGCGATCCGGCCGAGCCGGCGCAGCGCCGCGGCCCGCTCCAGCAGCGCGCGCGCGGCCTCCGGCTCATCACCGAGCTGGA
>CAYHCR010000644.1:0-3230 GCA_964354895.1 uncultured Myxococcales bacterium
AGGGCGCCTCGACGAGGCCGAAGAGCTGGCCGCCCACGGAGTGCCCGAAGAACAGCAGCGGCGCGCCCTCTGCGAGCGCCGCCAGCTCGCGGGCGGCGGCCGTCAGATCGAGCGCGCCCCACTCGTGCAGTCGCGCAGGCGATCCGCGGGCCGCGCCGATGCCCCGGTAGTCGGGCACGAGCGCCACGAAGCCCCGCTCGGCGAGGTAGCTCGCGAACGGCTCGTAGTAGCGGCGCCGGACGCCCATCGCGGGGCCGAGCAGGACCGCGCCTCGCGGGCGGCCCTCCGGCACGAAGAGCTCGGAGGCCAGCGAGACCCCGTCCGAGGCGGTGAAGGTGTGCGTTCGGGCGCGCGGCGAAGACATGGCCGGACCGTAGCGCGCGACCGCGGTCGCCGCAGCGCCCCGGGGTCCGGGGTCGGGGTGCGGCCTCACCCACTTCCCTCGCGGCGCGCGTGTGCACAGGATCGTCGTACCGGCCAAAGGGCCGCGGAGGGCGCCGCCATGCTCCAGCTCGAGGATCCGGTCCGGGCAGAGGACGTGGTCAAGCCGATGCTCTTCGAGGCGCTGCAGACGCTCGTCCCACGCGGCGCGCCGCTCGAGGCCCGGCTCGCGAGGCTCGGCTTCGATCCGCGCCGGACGCGCGCCGCCTACCCCGTGGAGGTCTGGATCGCGTGCGTCGAGGCCGCCGGCGAGGAGCTCTTCCCCGGCCGCCCGCGCCGCGACGGCGCCCGCGAGCTCGGCCGGCAGTGGCTCGGCGGCTTCGCGGCCACGCTCGTCGGCAAGGTGATGCTCGCGGCCGTCGGACTGATGGGCCCCGATCGGCTGATGGGCCACGTGCCGCGCAGCTTTGCCACCGGCCGTCGCTCGGTGTCGGCCCAGCTCATGGTGCTCGGGCCGACGGACCGGCGGCTGCAGATCCGGGATCCGCACCCCTTGCCCGACTTCGTCGCCGGCATCTTCGACGCGCTGCTGCTGCGCGCAGGGGTGAAGGCCGAGGTGCATGTAGAGGAGCGTCGGGAGGACGGCTTCGCGCTTCGCGTGCGGTGGTGATCTCGCGCCGCGCCTCGCCGGTGGTGCCCGAGGGGTCGCGCCGGGTACTGCCGATAGCGCTTGACGTCAAGAAAGACGATCCCATACGGTCCGCGCCTATCGTCGAAACCGGGTGCTCTGCCCGAGCGGGTTGTGGGCCGCCGGAGAGAGCTCCGCTCAGGATGTCCGTCGTGCGCGCGGGGGCGCAGGCGGTGGGACGCGCAGGTCCGGCGCCCATCGTCACGAACGGACACCGCTGCCGCAGGAGGCACGTTGGTGAACCGCTACTTCACCCTGATGGTCGTCCCCGACCGCTCCTCCCACGTGAGGCGCTACCGCGTCGCGACCCGTGCGGTCGTCGCGCTCGGCCTCCTCGCAGTCGCGTCCGCCGCAGGCATCGCGGGCGCCTCCGTCCACTACGGCCGCATCATCGGCCGTGCGGCGGAGTCGACGAAGCTCCGCGAGGAGAACGTCTCGCTCAAGGAGCAGCTGCAGCTCGTCGCGGAGAAGGTCGCCTCGCTCGACCAGCAGCTCGAGCGCGTCGAGCGCTTCGACCAGAAGCTTCGCGCGATCACCGCGCTCTCCGATCCGGAGCGGAACCTCGCGATCGGCCCGCTCGGCAAGCCCGACGGCTCGCCCGATCCGCGCTCCACCGGCGCCATCGCGTCGGTCGTCGGCGCCGGCATCGGCACTGGCGGCCCTGCGCCCGTCGAGGAGCTCGAAGATCGCCTCGAGAAGCTCGTCGGCGAAGCGACCCGCAACGAGCGCAGCCTCTCCGAGCTCCACCGGTACTTCGAGGATCAGAAGAACCTGCTGGCCTCCACGCCGTCGATCTTCCCCGCGCGCGGCTGGGTCACCAGCGAGTTCGGCTCCCGCTCGGATCCCTACACGGGCGACTCGACCATGCACCACGGCCTCGACATCGCGAACGCGGTCGGCACGCCGATCGCCGCGCCTGCGGACGGCCTCGTCGTCTTCGCGAGCATGGAGGGCGGCTACGGAAAGGTCCTCGTGATCGACCACGGCTACGGCGTGAAGACGCGCTACGCCCACCTCGCGGACTTCCACGTGAAGGTCGGCGACAAGGTCCGCCGCGGCCAGAAGGTCGGCGCGCTCGGGAACACCGGTCGCAGCACCGGGCCGCACCTCCACTACGAGGTCCGGGTGAACGGCATCCCCGAGAACCCCCTCAAGTACGTGCTCGAGTAGCGCAGGCAGGAAGCTGCGTTAGCTTGGCCGCGTTCATCTTCCCCCGCGACGGGGCGGGTGGCGCGGCCTCGAGCATTTCTGGGCCGCGCCCGGGCGCGTGACGCTGCCTGGGAACGCGCGGTAGAAGGCGCTCGCCCGACGTACCGTCGGACACGGGAGAAGGCGTACATGTTCGGTCTCGTCATGAAGGCGATCCTCGGCACGAAGAACCAGCGCGAGCTGAAGAAGATCCAGCCGATCATCGCCCGCATCAACGAGCTCGAGCCGAAGATGAAGGCGCTCCAGGACGCGGACTTCGCGCGCCTGACGGTCGAGTGGAAGCAGCAGGTCGAGAAGGGCAAGCCGATCGACGACCTGCTCCCCGAGGCCTTCGCCGCCGTGCGCGAGGCGTCCCTGCGCGTGCTCGGCCAGCGCCACTACGACGTGCAGCTCGTCGGCGGCTGCGTGCTGCACAAGGGACGCATCGCGGAGATGCGCACCGGCGAAGGCAAGACGCTCACCTCGACCGCGCCCGCCTACCTCAACGCGCTCGAGGGGCGCGGCGTACACATCGTCACGGTGAACGACTACCTCGCCCGCCGCGACGCGGAGTGGATGGGTCGGCTGCATAACTTTCTCGGGCTGCGCGTCGGCGTCATCGTGCACGGCCTGACGGACAAGCGGCGGCAGGACGCCTACGGCGCGGACATCACGTACGGCCAGAACAACGAATTCGGCTTCGATTACCTGCGCGACAACATGAAGTTCAAGCTGTCGCAGTACGTGCAGCGCGAGCTCAACTACGCGATCGTGGACGAGGTCGACTCGATCCTCGTCGACGAGGCGCGCACGCCGCTCATCATCTCGGGCGCGCCGACGCAGGCCGCGAAGACGTACACCGACGTTGCGCGCATCGTGAAGACGCTGAGCGGCATCCAGGCGAAGAACCGCAAGATCGAGGACCAGGAGCTCGCGGAGCAGTACGACTACCTCTTCGACGAGAAGCACAAGA
>CAYHCR010000645.1:0-3225 GCA_964354895.1 uncultured Myxococcales bacterium
GATCGACAGGCCGGGGTCCGTGATCGCCCGCGTCGCCGGGGGCAGCAGTCCGGGCCGATCGCGCGCGATCACGTCGATCACGGTCTGTCCCTCCGCCGCCGATGAATCGAGCTTCACGCGCGTCGGCACGGGCGGGGCCGGCCGCGCGGGCAGACCGGACGGCCGCAGCGCCCGCCGCACGAGCGCCTCGACGTCCAGGCCTCCGTGCAGCACTGCCGCCAGTTGACGCCGCGCCGCGCGGAAGCGGGCCCGGGGGAGGCAGCCGCCCTCGGGGCCACGCACGTGGAAGAAGTCGAGCGCCAACCCGTCGCGGGTGCCGAACGCGTCGGCGGAGAGGATGTCGATGCGATTCGCGGTCAGCACCCCCGCGATCGCGGCGAGCAGCCCGGGCCGATCCGCGCAGGCGATGATCACGACGCTCGTCGACTCCGCGGGGAGATCGTGCAGTGCCGCCGCGAGCGGCCTCCGGCCTGCCTGCTCCAGCACGCGCAGCGCGCGCGGGGCGTCGGCCGGGGCGGCGAACGAGCGGTAGCGCGGCGGCAGCCGAGCGAGGAAGTTCCGCAGGCGATCTTCCGGGTAGCCGCGACGCCGCAGGGCCTCCTCGTGCGGCGCAGCGCCCTCGTGCGGATCGCGCCCCGCGAACCACGCCGCGGTCCGGTCGTAGAGCTCCACCAGCAGCCGACGCTTCCACTCGTTCCAGGTCGTCGGCCCGACCGAGGCGATGTCGACGTAGGTCAGCACGAAGAGCAGGCGCAGCCGGCGCGGCGAGCCGACGCGCTGCGCGAAGGCCTCGATCAGCGCAGGATCGGAGAGATCCCGGCGCTGCGAGACGTGGCTCATGGCGAGGTGCTCGGCGACGAGGAACCCAGCCTCCGCGATCTCCTCCTCCGCGAGTCCGAGCCGCGCGGCCACGCCGCGGACCAGCGCCTCACCCGTCCGGCTGTGGTCGCCGCCGAGTCCCTTTCCGGCGTCGTGAAAGAGCACGCCGAGCGCGAGCGGCAGGCTGCGACCGAGCTCGCGCGCGACGTTCGTCACTCGCGGCTCGAGCTCGAGCAGCTCGCCCTCGAAGAGCGCGCCGAGGCGCTGCAGCGCGAAGAGCAGGTGCGTGTCGACCGTGTAGACATGGTACGCGTCGTGCTGGTGCAGCGCGGTCGTCCGGCCGAATTCGGGCAGCAGTGCGCCCAACACGCCCGCCCGATGCATCGCGCGCGCCCACTCCGCTCGACCGCAGCGCGCGAGCGCCTCCCGCAGCGCCGCGACGACGCGGGGATCGCCCCGGGCCTCGTCGTCGATCCGCTCGGCCGCCTCGCGCAGCTGCGCCAGCGACCAGCTCTGCAGGGGGAGGCCGAGCGACGCCGCGCAGGTGAAGGCGCGCACGAAGAGCGATGGATCCGCCGCGAGCGCCGCCTGACCACCGAGGGTGACGCGACCGCGCCAGACCTCGAGCCCCGCGCCGACGGAACGGGGGGCGCGCGGCTCGTCGCCCGGACGCGAAGGCGCAGGCTCCGGCTGGCAGCGCTCGAGCAGATCGTCGGCGAAGCGGCCGATCGCGTCGGCGGCAAGATAGTAATCGCGCATGAAGCGCTCGACGCCCGCTTTGACGTCGCCGCTGACGACGTACCCGAGCGCCTCGGCGACCCGCTCCTGCCGATCGAACGAGAGGGCCTCCTCCTTCCGCGCTCCGCCGAGGTGCAGCGTCACGCGGATCCGCCAGAGCAGGTCCCGCGCCGCGCGGATCCGCGCCGCCTCGCGCGGGCCCACGAGGCCCCGCTGCAGCAACTGCGTGAGGCCCGCCGCCTGAAAGCGCGCCCGCGCGACCCAGAGCGCCGTCTGCAGATCGCGCAGCCCACCCGGTGAGCTCTTCACGTTCGGCTCGAGCAGGTGCACCGCGCCGCCGAACCGCTCGCGGCGCCGCGTGAGCTCGTCCCGCTTCTGCTCGACGAGCTCGTCGACCTGCCGCGAGGTGAGGCCGCGGAACGCGATCGTCTCGAGGCGACCGAAGAGCGCGACATCCCCTGCGAGGAACCGGCACTCCAGCAGCGCCGTCCTCGCTGTGTGCTCCGCCCGCGCGACGGCGTCCGCCTCCTCGACCGTGCGCGCCGCCGCAGCGGGTTCGAGCGACAGGTCCCAGAGCGCTTTGAAGAGGGGCTCTGCGACGGCCTGCGCGCGCGCGGCGTCGCCCTCATGCAGCAGCAGGAGATCCAGATCGCTGCGGGGCGCCAGCTCGCGTCGCCCCCAGCCGCCGAGCGCCACGAGGCACAGACCCTCGGGCGCGGGCCCCACGAGGGACGCGAAGAGCTCGCGCACGATCCCGTCGAGCCGATCGGAATTGCCACGGACGAGCTCGTGACCGCTGGCGCCCGCCGCGTGGCGATCCCGCACGAAGGCGCGGGCCGCCTCGAGGCGCTGCCGCAGCGGGGCCGGATCGAGCATGGGCCCGATCAGAACACGGAGCCCGGCCCGCGCGCGATCGCCTCACGCTCCCCGAGAAAGTCCCGCACGCCGGCGGCGATGTGCTGCGCGACGGCCTTCTGGTACGCGCCCGAGGCGAGGAGCTTCTCCTCCTCCGGGTTCGACAGGAACGAGGTCTCGACCAGGATCGCGGGCATCCGCGCGCCCATCAGCACGAAGAAGAGCGCCTCCTTGTTGCCGAGGTCCCGGATGCCGGCGCCGTAGCCCTTCTGCAGGCCGCCGACGAGCTCCCGCTGCACGCTGCGCGCGAGGCGGCGCGAGTCGTCCGTGTTCGCCTTGGTCGCGAGGTCCGCGAGGATGAAGTGCAGGTCACTGACGGTCCGGCTCGTCCCGGCGTTCTCCCTCGCGGCGAGCTTCTGCGCGTACTTGTCGCTGGAAAGATTGAGCGTGTAGGTCTCCACCCCGCGGAGCTTCCGCGAGCGGGCCGCGTTGCAGTGGATCGAGACGAAGAGATCGGCGCGCTGCTCGTTGGCGATCTTCGTGCGCTCTTCGAGGGCCAACGAGCGATCGTCGTCGCGCGTGAGCACGACCTCGAGCCCCATGGCGGTCAACTCCCGGGCGAGCTCCTGCGCGATCGCGAGCGTGACGTGCGACTCGCGCGTGCCGCCCTTCCCCGAGGCGCCGACGTCGTGGCCACCGTGGCCGGCGTCGATCACGACGCGGCGGATCTTGAGCCCGGCGATCATGGAGAGCGAGAGCTCGCCGGTCAGCTTGAGCTGCTTGCGAAGCTCGCCGAGCCGGCCCTTGTCGAGC
>CAYHCR010000646.1:0-3225 GCA_964354895.1 uncultured Myxococcales bacterium
AGACGGTCTACGGGCTCGGCGCCGACGCGCGCTCCGCTGCGGCCGTCGCGCGGATCTTCGCCGCGAAGGGTCGGCCGCCCACGCACCCGCTGATCGTGCACGTCCCGTCGCTCGCGGCGGCGGAAGAAGTAGCAGAGCTGCACGATCCGCGCGTCGCCGCGCTCGCCGCCGCCTTCTGGCCCGGTCCCCTCACGCTCGTGCTCCCGCGCCGTCCGGCCGTGCCCGCCGAGGTGAGCGCGGGGCTCTCGTCGGTGGGCGTTCGCGTGCCGGCCCACCCGGTCGCGCTCGCGCTGCTGCGCGCCGCCGGTCGCCCGATCGCGGCGCCCAGCGCGAACCTCTACACGACCGTCTCGCCGACCTCGGCGCGCCACGTCGAGCGGTCGCTCGGCGGGCGCATCGACGCTCTGCTCGACGGCGGCGAGACGCCGATCGGCATCGAGTCGACCGTGCTCTCGCTCGTGGCGGGTCCCGCGCGCCTGCTGCGCCCGGGCGCGATCACGCAGGCCGAGCTCGAGGCGGTCCTCGGCTCGATCGAGCGCGGGCCAGGCGTCGTCGGCTCGGGCGCGCACCCGAGCCCCGGGCTCTCCGCGAAGCACTATGCGCCCCGGGCCGAGGTGCGCCTCGTCGACGGGAGCGCGCTCGCTTCGACGATCGCGACGCTGCCGATCGACGCGCGGGTGGTGGTGGTCGCGCGTCGGGCCCGGCCTGCGGGCCTCGAAGTCACGGCCTGGCTGCAACTCCCGGACGAGCCCGCCGCGTTCGCGCGCCAGCTCTACGCGGCGCTCCACGCGGTCGAGGAGGGCCTCGCCACGCACGCGGTCCTCGAGGCGGCGCCCATCGGACCGGCGTGGGAGGCGGTCTCGGATCGGCTCGGGCGGGCAGCCGGGTAGGCGCAGGTCGCGCGGGCCGGCGACCACAAAAACAAAGGGCCGGCTCGTGAGAGCCGGCCCTTCGCGATCAATTGGTGGAGCTGTGGGGGATCGAACCCCAGACCTCTAGAGTGCGGATCTAGCGCTCTCCCAGCTGAGCTACAGCCCCGAATCGGCCCGAAATACGTCCGAGCGGCGCGCACAGTAGGACTCACGGAGCGGGCTGTCAAGCGTTCCCGCACAGCCTTCCGGGTCGCAGCGATCGCGTTGACGCGCCCCGCCGCGGCGGGTATCTAGAATCCTCCGGTTTTTCGACGATTCCCAGCAGCGCGCTGGCGCCCTGTAGCGGCGCAGCGCGCGATTCGAGGCGCCTCTCTCTATGGCCCAGCCCACCGGCAGCAAGCTCTCGCCCTCCGAGCTCGCTGCCCTCGAGCACGCCTTCGCTGCCGATCCGGCCTCCGAAGCCTATCGCCCCCTCGCCGAGGCCTACCTCGCGATGGGTCGGTACATGGAGGCGATGGTCGTCTGCAAGAAGGGCGTGAAGGCCCATCCCGGCACGCCGATCGCGCGCCTGCTGCTCGCGCGCGTCTACGCGGACCAGGGGAAGGACAAGAAGGCGCTCGAGGAGGCGAAGAGCGCGCTCGAGAGCTTCCCGACCGACGCAGAGGTGCTCGCGTACGGCGCCGAGATCCACGGCAAGGTGGGCGAGGGCGCGATCGCGAAGGAGCTGATCCAGAAGGCCGCAAAGCTCAAGCCGAACGACGAGGCGCTCCTCGCGCTCGGACGGAAGCTCGGCGTGGATCTCGCGCCGCCGCCGCCGCCGCCGCCGCCGCCCGTCCTCGCGCCGCCGCCCGTGGTCATCGTCGAGCCCGCTGCCCTCGCTCCGTCGAGCGTCGTGGTAACGCCGGCCGGCGCTGCGCCGGCGCCCGACGCCCCGAACCGAACGGCGTCCGCTCCCGCTCCCGCCGCCGCCGCCGCACCCGCCGCCCCGCGGCCGCGTCGCACCGGCCCGCGGGCGAGCGCTCCGACGATCGACCTGGCGAAGCTCGAGGAGGACGAAGCCCGGCGTCGCGCTGACTCGTCCAGGAAGGGCTTCATCGGACTCATCGCGACCGCCCTGATCGGCGCGGTGCTGCTCGGCGGCTGGTTCGGCTTCACGAAGTGGAAGGCCGCGCGCGACCGCCAGCTCAGCAAGCTCCTCGACGACACCGCCGCGTACATCAACAAGGACACCTACGCGAGCTACAAGAAGGCGGACGAGGCGGCGCAGCAGATCCTCGAGCTCGACTCGGGAAACTACGTCGCACATGCGTACCTGTCGTACATCTCTGCGCTCCGCTGGGGCGAGCAGGGCGAAGGCGACGAGCTCAAGCGCAAGGCCCAGGAGAACCTCGAGCGCGCCAAGAAGGCCAACGAGCCGCACGGTCGAATCTACGCCGCCGAGGCCTACATCCAGTTCTTCAGCGGCGACGCGAAGAGCGCGCAGGAGGGCATCGAGAAGGTGCTCGAGCAGGGCCAGAAGTCGGGGCTCCTGCTGACCTCGCTCGGGATCATCCAGACCTACGCCGGCGAGCTCGACAAGGCCGCCGCGACGCTGAAGCAGGCGCAGGGGCTCGAGTCGAATTCCGTGCGTCTGCTCTCCGCGCTCGGTCAGCTCCACCGGCGACGCGGCATGGACGCCGAGGCCTTCACCTTCTACGACTCGGCGCTCCGCATCGACAAGGAGCACGCGGACTCGCTGCTCGGGAAAGCGCTGCTGGTCCTCGACGCCAATGAGGGCAGCCGCCCCAAGGAGGAGCAGGAGCTGCTGCTCAAGGAGGCCGAGCAGCAGATCAACAAGGTGATGAACCTGCCCGACGGCGCGATCTCCGCGCGGCAGCTCGCGCTCGGCAAGTTCGCCAACGCCCAGCTCGCGTTCGCCCGCGGCGACGCCAAGGCAGCGGAGAAGCTCGAGCAGGAGGCGTTCACGCTCGACCCGAACAACCCCGACATCCGTCTGATGCGCGGTCGCCGCCTGCTGCGCGACGGTCAGGTCGAGGCCGCGGTGAAGGTGATCCGCGAGGCGATCCAGATCGACGAGAAGCGCGCCTCGTTCTACGTCGATCTCTCCCGGGCGCTGCTCGCGAAGCCGGGCGGGGCGAAGGAGGCGGTCGACGCGCTGAAGACCGCGCAGCGCACGTTCCCTGACTCGCCGAAGATCTGGATCCTGCTCGGAGACGCGCATCGCGCGGTGCCGGACCCGGAGGCTGCGCTCCTCGCCTACGAGAAGGCGACCGCGGTCGACAAGCGCCAGGCCGAGGCCTACGCGAAGATCGGCCAGCTCTACCGGGAGAAGAAGGACTACGCCAGGGCGAAG
>CAYHCR010000647.1:0-3218 GCA_964354895.1 uncultured Myxococcales bacterium
CCCGGCCAACGTCGCCGTCGCGGCCGCGCTCGCGCCCGGGCCCACCACGGGAAGTCTCGCAGCCCACGGTGCCGGCGCGTACCGGATCACGATGTCGTCGAACCAGGAGACGGGCAACGGGGGCGGCAGCACCGGCACGGCCTGGTCGGTCGAAGTGCAGACCGGTTGCCCGGGGGCCTGCGTCACCGTCACCGGCGGCCGCATCCACTCGGACAGGTGGAACTTCTACACCCGCACGTTCCTCGAGCCGGGTGCGATGAGCTCGAGCTTCTACGGGCTCGTCCCCGGCGCGGCGGCGGGGACCGACGCGCTCCTCCAGGTGCAGTTCACGAACGTGCAGGGCAACCAGTTCTACGTCGCGACGAACCGCACCGGCGTCGACGGCGCGAACGCCGGCCGCTCGGTCCCGACGGCAGGCAACTCGATGACGCCGAGCTACCAGATCTACGTGAACCCGCCCGCGATCCGAGTGGGTGGTGCGATCGCGCCGGTCATCAACAATTTTGGCTTTGAAGCCGGCGCCGGCGGGATCTGCAGCTCGGTCATCCCGGGCGTCACGAGCGGCGAGTTCGTCATCGATTCGAACTCCGCCGCGACCTACCACGTCATCTGCGACATCGACGGCGACGGCTCGATCGACGTCACGGATCCGAACGACCTGCAGCTCTCCGGCTCGGCCGTCGCGGGCGCCAACCGCATCTCCTGGGACGGCACCGATCGCAATGGCGTGCCGGTCGCCTCTGGCACCTACCAGTGCCGCGCGTTCCTCGCTGCCGGCGAACTGCACTGGGTCGGCCAGGACATCGAGACCGCGTTCAACGGCGTGCGGATGTTCGAGGTCGATCTCGCGGGCGTCCGCACCGGCCTGAACATGTACTGGAACGACGCCGACGTGCAGGCCTTCGAGGTCAACATGCCGGCGCCGGTGAACGCGCCGGGCCTCGTCACCTCGGGCCCGAACGGTTTCCCCAGCGGCAACTTCGGCGACGCGGCGGTCGCGAACACGAACGCGCGCGCGTGGGGCAACTTCAGCACCACGGTCGTCGCGCCGAACCCGAACCTCAGCAAGGGCGACAACGCCTTCCTCGACACCTGGGTCTACGCGCGCAAGTCCGCCGACGCGAACGTCTCCGTCACCGCGCTCGCGGCCGGCGTCGACACCGACGGCGACGGGCTCGGCGACGTGGTCGAGTCCTGCACGCACGGCACGAACCCGGCGATGTTCGACACCGACGGCGACGGGCTCTCCGACGGCATCGAGGTCACGGGCGCGAACCCGACGAACCCGCTCAACCCCGACACGGACGGCGACGGCCTCCCCGACGGCACCGAGGCCGCGAACCGCAACGGCGCCTTCAACGTCGACGAGACGAACCCGAACGTCGTGGACACCGACGGCGACGGGATCGCGGACGGCGTGGAGGACACCGATCACGACGGCGTGGTCGACGCGACGGAGACGAACCCGCGCCTGAGCGACACCGACGGCGACGGCATCTCGGACGCGATCGAGACCAACGGCACCGGCGCGATGATCGACACGGACGGCGACGGTCTGCGGGACGCGCTCGACACCGACTCCGACGGCGACGGGCTGACGGACGCGGTCGAAGGCACGATCGACACCGACGGCGACGGGATCCCGAACTTCCGCGATCCGGACGATGACGGCGACGGGATCACGACGGCGCAGGAGCGCACCGACACGATCGCGTTCGGCAACAACGATCCCGACGCCGACGGCCTCCCGGCGTGGCTCGATACGAACTCCGACGGTGATCTGCTGACGGACACGGTCGAAGGCCGCCTCGACGCCGACGGCGACGGGATCCTCAATTACCTCGACGCCAACGACACCGACGGCCCGCTCGCGGACGCGGACGGCGACGGCCTGACGAACGGTACGGAGACGACGCTCGGCACCAACCCGAACAACGTCGACTCCGACGGCGACGGGATCAACGACTTCGTCGAGACGAACGGCGGCTCTGCGATCAACACCGACGGCACGGGCGGCATCGACGCGCTCGACACCGACGCGGACGGCGACGGGCTCCTCGACGCGATCGAAGGCGTGACGGATCTGGACGGCGCCGGCGCGGGCAACTGGCGCGACCCGGACGACGACGGCGACGGGCTGGCGACGGCGACGGAGATCACGCTCGCGGGCGGCACGCCCGATCCGGATGGCGACGGCCTGCCGGCGTGGCTCGACACGAACGCGGACGGCGACGCGGTCGGCGGCGACACGATCGAGGGCACGGGCGACGTCGACGGCGACGGGATCCCGAACTTCCTGGATCCGATCGACACCGACGGCCCGCTCGGCGACACCGACGGGGACGGCCTGACGAACGGCACCGAAGGCACGCTCGGCACGAACCCGAACAACGTCGACAGCGACGGGGACGGGATCGGCGACTTCATCGAGACCAACGGCGGCACGGCGGTCGACGCGGACGGCGACGGCCTCATCGACGCGCTCGATCTCGACTCCGACGCCGACGGCCTCACGGACGCGGTCGAAGGCACGATCGACACCGACGGCGACGGGCTGCAGAACTTCCGCGACGCGGACGACGACGACGACGGGCTGCTCACCTCGGTCGAGGTCACGCTCGCGGGTGGCACGCCTGATCCGGACGGCGACGGCCTGCCTGCGTGGCTCGACACGAACGCGGACGGTGACGCGGCCGGCGGCGACACGGTCGAAGGCACGACGGACGTGGACGGCGACGGGATCCCGAATTTCCTCGACCCGATCGACACCGACGGACCGCTCGGCGACCCGGACGGCGACGGGCTGACGAACGCGACCGAAGGCACGATCGGCACGAACCCGAACAACCCCGACTCGGACGGCGACGGCCTGACGGACACGGTCGAGGCGCCGGGCGGCACGCCGGTGGACACCGACGGCGACGGCACGATCGACGCGCTCGACACCGACGACGACGGCGACGGGATCCTCACGACGACGGAGATCGCGGACGCGATCGGAGCGGTCGGGATCGACGCGGACGGCGACGGCGCTGTGAACTGGCTCGACGTGAACGCCGACGGCGATCTGCTCGGCGACACGGCCGAGGGCCGCACGGACGTCGACGGCGACGGGATCCTCAACTACGTCGATCCCGACGACACGGACGGGCCGCTCGGCGATCCGGACGGCGACGGGCTGACGAACGCGACCGAAGGCACGATCGGCACGAACCCGA
>CAYHCR010000648.1:0-3218 GCA_964354895.1 uncultured Myxococcales bacterium
GCGGAATGGGCGGAACTCCGGCCCTGCATCGCTGCGACCTCCACCTCGCCGGCGAGGGCTTCGGCGCGGCCGAAGGCGCCGCGGTGCGTGGCGCGCTGATCGTCCTCGATCCCGGCGGCCGGCGGATCCGGGCGTGGTCAGAGGCGGTCGTCGAGGGCGGCGCGTTCGAGCTGCAGTTCGGCGGCGTCCTGGCGCGCGGGGAGGCGCGGAGCTGGGAGCTCGACGTGTCGGTGGCCGCCGAGGGTGGCTGCGAGCCGGAAGCGCCGGCGTTCCGGATCCCGCTCGGCACCCTCGCCGGGCAGGTCGACCTCGCCCTCACGCCGGACACGCCGCGGGATCCGGCCGCCTGCCGCAGCTTCCCAAGCGCCGGCGGCTACGACGCGAGCGTCGGGGCGCGAGGCGGCTTCGGCGCGCACGAAGGGCAGGTCGTGAGCGCGGCGCTCTCGCTCGTGCGCGACGGGCTGACGCTCGCCGGGCCGATCCAGGAGGCGGTCGTCGTCGGCGGACGCTTCGAGATCCTCTTCGTCGGCCTGCTCGCGGACGAGCTGCGCGAGGTCAGCGTGATCGACTACTTCGCCGACGTGGACGGCGACGGCGCGTGCGATCCGCCCCCCGAGGATCATGTATGGCGGCTGCCTCTCGGGAAGGGGAGCGGCAATTCGCACCACCTCGTGGGGGACGAAGGTGGGTTCAGCGCCGAGGGATGTCGGAGCTTCACGGCGCGCTGACGGGTCGCGCGGCGCCACTGCCGCTGCCGCCGACGCCGACGCCGACGCCGACGCTGACAGGCGGGCGGACGTGCGCAGTTCCGCGCCCGGGGCGACGCAACCCCTGCCCCACGAACGGGGGCTTGCAGGACTGCCCGCGATCGGTAGGATGCAGACCTTGCTGCTCCTTCTCCCGAGGTCGTGATGGTGAAGCGTGGGCTCCTGTCGTTCTGCCTCTTCGCCGCGGCCTGTGAGGCCGAGGACGCCGAACCGACCGGGACGGCGACCGTCAAGCTCGGCGCGAGCTGCGTCGCCGACACGCCGGAAGCGGCGGCGGCGCTCTGTGGCGCCTCGCTCACCTGTCTCGAAGAGCGCTGTGTCGCGCCGCAAGGCACGCCCTGCGACGCCGACGCCGACTGCGGGGCCGAGGAGGCGTGCTTCGAGGAGGAGGGCGTCTGCCGCTACGACCAGGCGCGCGAGTGTCCGGATCCGAGGTGGCTCGAGCCGCTGCGCTGTGTCGACTGGGATCCGCAGGAGTGTCCGTGCTACGCGGGCGAGATCGCGTTCCACGAGAAGGCGGAGGGCGGAACGCTCAGCTGTGCCGGCGTCGTCGGGATCTTCTCGGACCGCATCTTCCTCCGGCAGACCGGCTGCCACCTCGAGGCGATGGGCGGCGAGCTCGTGGGCGACGCAGTGGGCTTCGGCGAGATGAGGCTGCGGATCGCGCAGCTGCCCAACGACACCACCTGCTCGGCGATGGCCGATCGCTGGACCGAGACGGCCGGGGATCCGGGCAATCCGGCCGTGCGCATCACCTGTTCGGCGACCTGCAGGATCTGGATGGAACAGTTCCTGGCGCTCGTCCCGACCGCGGTGGTTCCGAGCGGCACCTTCGCGATGGGCACGCCGGACGCATCGCAGCCGGCAGGCGTGGGTGACGAGGCGCCCGAACACATGGTCGAGACGAGCTGCTTCTTCATGGACCAGTTCGAGGTGAGCCGCGGCGAATACCGGGAGTGCCTCAAGAAGGGCGTGTGCGAGGACCCCGACTACGCAGGCGCGGGGCAGGCGAAGGAGGAGTTCTTCGGGGTGCCCGCCGATCTGCTGCCGGTGACCTCCGTGACGCATCGGCAGGCGGAGCAGTACTGCAAGTTCCGCGACAAGGCGCTGCCGAGCGAGGCCGACTGGGAGCGCGCGGCGCGGGGCGCGGTGCAGGAGATGACGACGTACCCGTGGGGCGAGGAGGCGCCGGACTGCACGCGCGCGAACCTCGCGGGCTGCGGCGGCAACGCGCTCCCGACGACGGACGGGGGCGGCGGGCCCCGGCTCGACGTGGAGCCCCCGAGCGACGGCCTCGATCCGCCGGGCACGCCTGCGCCTGCGGCCGTCGGCAGCGCGGGGGCGAGCCACTACGGCATCTACGATCTGTCGGGCAACGTGCGGGAGTGGACGCGCGACTTCTACGATTCGCGCGCCTACGAGGAGCGGACGCTCGACGCGCCGAACCGGAATCCGGAGACGTTGTATCCCGGCGTGGAAGGGCCGATGCGGGTCGTGCGGGGCGGCTCGTATCTGACGCCGGCGGACGGTCGGGCGCTGCAGGCTTCGTCGCGAGGCGCGGAGCTCGAGACGTCATCGGCGGCGGACTTGGGGTTTCGGTGTGTCATGTATGGGACGCGGGATCCGTGACGGAGTGACCGCGACCGGGGATCGGGCGCTGCCGCCCTCCGCGGGTCGCAAAGCCCCTCCGCGCGCTCCCCCGACCCGATCGCTCCCGCCTGCGCTATCCTCGGGGCCCAACCCAGGAGCGCGCATGGAAGCGAAGGCCTTTCTCGAACGAGTGCTGCAGCGGCTGCCCACCGCCCGACCCGGCGCGTTCACGTTCCAGCACTGGAACCAGGGGGGACGGCCGACCGACGAGGGCGTGGGGCTGTTGCCGGTGCCCGGCGTCCACGCCGCCAAGGCGATCGACGCGGTGATGGACGTCGATCACTACGTCGGGAACGTGAAGTTCGTCGCGACCTGCCGATCGCTGGCGGACGCGCGCTTCGTGAAGCCGGCGGCGGTGCGCTTCTACCAGAAGATCGAGGTGCCGATTCTC
Organism: uncultured Myxococcales bacterium; assembly: GCA_964354895.1. Taxonomy (GTDB): domain Bacteria; phylum Myxococcota; class Myxococcia; order Myxococcales; family Vulgatibacteraceae; genus CAYHCR01. The sequence goes on from CAYHCR010000648.1 coordinate 2,809, forward strand.
GGCGTGCTCCACCACGAGCTCGCGCTGCATCGGCTCGGCGAACACAAGGGCTATCTGTGTGCCGGCTGGGAGCTGCTCGTCCCTGAGACCGACAGGCTCTCGAGCAAGGACGGCATCCGCAGCGACTACAACCACGGCCTGTGGCTCGCGGGCGACGGCGTCGTGGGCTACGCGCTCGGCTCCGCGCCCAAGCGGGACGACGTCGGCTTCCTCAAGTGGAAGGCGCTCACCGCCGGCGCCGACGCAGGTGCGTCGCGGGTCGTGAAGGAGAACATCGAGGGCATGGCCCGCTGGGCATCGACGCGCCGCGCGGGCTGACCCGCGGCCGGAGGCAACATGACCAGGGTCTCGAAGCGCGCGAGCCCGCCACGCAAGGCGGCCACGCAGCCCCCGGCGAAGGCGCGCCGGGC
>CAYHCR010000649.1:0-2019 GCA_964354895.1 uncultured Myxococcales bacterium
GATCCCGGCATCTTCGGCCCCGAGCGCGACTGCGTGCGGCCCTGAGGATCGCGATGAGTGGTCGTTGGATGGTGGCGGTGGTGTTCGCCGGCGGACTTGCGGCGGCGTGTGACGACGGGCCGAGCGAAGGCGAAGGCGGCGCGGGCGCGGGCGAGGGCGGGGAGGGCGGACCGTCGGTCCCGTGCGTCGTGGACGATCACAGCTCGGCCGCGAAGGCGCTCCGGCTCACGCTCGGCACCCGCACGACGGACCCTGCCTTCGTGTGTCCACCGCGCGACGAAGATGTCTACGTCTTCACGCTGCCGGCCGGCCAGCCGCTCGTGCACCTCCAGGTCGGTTATCCGGCGGGCGCGACGAGCCCGGTCGAGCTCGCGTATGAGCTCTTCGAGGGCGACGCGCTCGACACGCCGCTGCTCACCGTGAGCGACACGCAGACCACCGACAACCGATCGTCGATCGAGGGGCGTCACCTGCTCTCGCGCGAGGGCGGCACCTACCACCTGCGCGTGCGCGACGCCGGCAACGAGGACCAGGACGGCCGCAACGCCTACACGGTCCTCGTCGAGGCGGCGCAGGACCCGGACGCGAACGAGCCGAACGACGCGTGCGCGCAGGCGACGGCGCTCGTCGCGGGCGCGGGCGGCGGACGCATCGGATACACGGGAGACAAGGACGCCTTCTCGATCCCGTTCAGCGGCACGCAGATCGTCGCCGTCACGGTCGGGTCCGCGGCGACGCCGGTCGATCTGCTCGCGACGCTGTATGACGCGGACGGCAACTTCCTCAACTCCGCCAACGACACGCTCGGCACGGACGGCAACAGCGTCGCGATCCGGTTCGGCGTCGGCTCGGACCGGCCACTGTGCCTCGTCGTGGAGGACCTCGGGGGAGATGAGACGGACGGGGAGGTCGCATACACCGTCGCGGTGACGACGGAGGTGGAGCCGGATCCGAACGATCAGGTGGTGCGCAACGACAAGGCGAAGAACGCCACCTCGATCGGCAGCGGCGGCACGGTCACCGGGGCGATCGCGTCGCGGGGTGACGTCGATCTGTTCAAGCTCGACCAGCACCTGCAGGGCCGGATCGTCGACCTCGAGCTGACGTGCGACGGATGCGACTACGACCTGACCCTGGAGATCCTGCGGACCGCCAACGCGGCGTCGCGCTGCTTCGAGAACGATCAGTGTGACTTCGTCGTCGACGGCTCCTGCGACAACCAGGGGCGCTGCGCCAGCGGCGTCTGCCGATCGACGCCCGGCGGCGATCTCTGCGGCGTGCAGTGCGAGGGCAACCTCGAATGTCCGAGCCTCGAGTGCCAGCAGTCCGGGCAGGTCAACGCCTGCACGGCGGGCGGCGTCTGCCTCATGTATCCCGCCGCGACCGAGGGCGTCTGCGGCATGACGCAGTTCTCGGCCACGGCCTCGCCCGGCACCTCGCAGCGCATCTCGACCGCGCAGCCGATCTTCGAGGAGTACATCCCGATCATCCGCGTCCGCGACTTCAAGGACGACGAGTCCTCGACCGCGACCTACACGCTCCGCGTCTCGCTGCGTGAAGACCCGGACGTCCCCGAGCGCAACAACCAGCTCGATAACTTCTACATGCCCTACAACGATCGCGCCGAGCTGCCCGAGGTCCTCCGCGCCGGCCGCGATCGCGCGCGCCTCTCGCCGTGGACCGACGTGACCGACGCCATGGGCGCCGTGCTCTACAAGGAGGCGGTCGGCGAAGGATGTCTCGGCTTCCAGGGCGACGTCGACGTCTTCCGCCTCGAGGGCGGCAACCCCTGCGGCACCGGCCACTGCGGCCTCACGATGGAGTGGACGCACGACGATCCGACGCGCTCGCCGATCGACCCGCTCTTCTTCCTCGTCGACCGAAGCATGAACCCCAAGGCGGCGTTCCAGGCGAGCGGGCAGGGCGCGGATCGCCTCTTCGGCGACGCGGCGTGCAACGGCACGACCGCCGTCGAGTGCCTCGTCTACGACCAGGAGGACTCGGAGGACTACTCGGTCG
>CAYHCR010000649.1:2029-3218 GCA_964354895.1 uncultured Myxococcales bacterium
GTCGTCTACGACGAGGGGCTCGACGCGTGGGACGGCGGCGGCGGCCACTGCTTCTCCTTCCGGCTGCAGGCGGCGACGGTCGCCGGCTGCCCGCAGAGCTGCCCGAACATGTTCGGCGGCAACGGAGCCTGCATATGCGGCTGACCACACGCGCCACGTTGGCCGCTGCGCTGCTGCTCGCGGCCTGTGATGACGGCGCGCAGCCGCCTGGGATCCCCGACGACGGCGGCGCGGGCGGCGACGGCGGCGGCACCGGCGGCGACGGCCCCGACACGGGCGCCTTCCGCTGGACCTTCACGGAGCTCGACGACGCCAACGCCGGCTGGCTGATCGACGCGAAGGTCGCGGCCGACGGCCGCATCGGCGTCGCCTACCTTCGTCCCAGCGAGATCGAGGGGCTCTGTCTGCTCACGGGCGGCGTGCAGCCCTACGAGGGCCCGGTCGATCAGTGGGAGATCGTCTACGCAGAGCTGCTCCCGGACGGTTCGCACACGGTGACGGTGGTCGACCTCGTCGAGTCCGCCGGCATCCCGGAGGGTGTCTCGCTGGCGTTCGACGGCGCGGGCGAGCCCGGCCTCGCGTACGGCGGCGGGCCCGAGGGCGGGCTGCAGTGCGGCGGCTCGGACCTCATCCTCTCCCGGCGCCAGGGAGGAACGTTTGCGCCCACGACGATCGATCCCGACGGCGTCGTGCCGGGCATGGTCTTCCCCGAAGACGTGCAGGTCTGCGCTGATTACCAGAACACGTGCAACCTCGGCGACGTCGCGGGCCCCTGGCCGGCGCTCGCGTTTCAGGGCGCAGACCCGGTGATCGCCTACCGCGACGTCCACTACGGCGGCATCGGCCAGGACTCGCTCAAGAACGCCGACGTGCAGCTCTACTGGCAGGGCCAGCGCATCACGGCCGACGCGACCTACGGCGGCGGCGAGTCGACGCGCATGACGCTCGGCGCGAACGGCGCGCTCGCGTTCGCACACATCAACCCGTGGCACCTCGTGCATGAGGTGACGGGCGAGTTCCTCGACGGGATCTGGGTCGTCCGGTACGACGGCGCCGCCTGGACGCGCACCCGCGTGGTCGAAGGCGACACGATCGGCCCGCAGCTCGGGTTCCAGTCGTCGGGGCCGTACCTCGGGCTGGCGTGGCACGACAAGGGCGAGGATCGCCTCTTCTTCGTCGAGACGCGCGA
>CAYHCR010000650.1:0-3217 GCA_964354895.1 uncultured Myxococcales bacterium
GACCAGGCAGCCCTCGCCCGCCGCGCGTCGGCCGATCAGCGCCCTCCCGCAGGCCGCCTCTCCGCCCCAGAGCTCGTCGACGAACGCGCCACAGCCGCGCGACGGCTGGAGCGCGCGCGCGCACGCCTCGGCCGCGTCGAGGTCGATCGCGATCGCGCCGCTCGCGGCCTCGTACGCCAGCTGCGCCTCATAGAGCCCGAACGCCAGGTCCGCCGGGTGACAGGCGCGCGGCTGGAAGAGGGGTCCTGCGCGGGCGTCGAGCTTCGGCTCGCAGCGGACGAGGCGGTCGCAGAGCGCCGCGCGCGCGATCGTGAACAGCGCCTCCGGCGAGGCCGGCGTCTCGGCGCGATCGACGAACGGGTCTCCGCCCCAGCCGCCGGGCGCACCCGGGCCGCCCTCGCCGCCGCCCCCGGCCGCGCCCTCCGGCGCCGCCTCCGCAGCGCAGGCGGTCGCGAGGGCGAGGAGCAGCAGGACGGGCAGACGCATCGGCAGAGTGTGGCCGCGGCACAGGTCGCGGTCACGCGGCGCATTCGGCGCGCGAAGCCGCCGAAGGCGCGCAACGGCGGCGTCGGGAGGCACGATGATGCGACCCGGCTCATAAGGGGTGCCCCATCAGAGACAGCATTTCACCCCCCATGAGGCGATCCTTCGTGCAGCAGTTCAGGCATTGTAGCCGAGTTGCAACCCTCTCCCTCCCCAAGGCAACGAGGAACAAGACATGCGTGGTCCCAACAAGACGGTCGACAAGGTGCTGGCGGCGTACAACAAGACCCCCGACGCGCCGCTGAAGAAGCTCGCGGAGAAGGTCGGCCTGACGCACCAGCACGTGAGCGACATCCTCCGGAAGAACGGCGTGAAGCGGGCTGAGGAGCGCGCGGCGAAGGTCAAGGCCGACCGCGCCTCCGCCAAGAAGATGCGGAAGACGGGCATGAGCTACGACGCGATCGGCCGCGAGCTGAACTGCTCGAAGACCGCCGCGCGCATGCTCTGCGAAGGCACCTGGCGGTAGCGCCGGCCCTGCCCGTTCACCCGAACTGGACGGAACGCCGGGTGAACGAGCCGAGCCAGAAGCCGGTGATCGGGTAGCGGATCGGCGCGGTGCCTGCGAGGGCCGCGCCGGCCGCCACCAGCAGCGGGACGAAGTGCTCCGTGCGCGGGTGGGCCAGCTGGGCCCCCGGCGCCTTCCGCTCAAAGTCGAGCAGCGCGTCGACGTCGCGACGATCCAGCGCCTCCGCCACCCACGCGTCGAACTCGGCCGCCCACGCGGGTGTCGGGCCGCGGGAGATCGCGCGCAGGTTGTGGGTCAGAAACCCGCTCCCCATAATCTGCACACCTTCCAGACGGAGCGGCGCGAGCGCCTGCCCGAGCGCGAAGAGCACGGGCGGCTGCAGGCTCGGCAACGAGAGCTGCAGCACCGGCACGTCCGCCCCCGGGTACATGCAGAGCAGCGGCACGTAGACGCCGTGATCCAGCCCGCGCGCCTCGTCCCGCGCGCTCGCGACGCCCGCGCTCGCGAGCAGCGCCTGCACGCGGCGCGCGAGCTCGGGCGCGCCCGGCGACGGGTAGGCGAGCCGGTAGAAGTGCGCGGGGAACCCGGAGAAGTCGTAGACCAGCGGCAGCGGGCGCGTGGCGCCGAGCGTCGCGGGGCGCGCCTCCCAGTGCGCGGAGACCACCAGGATTGCCTTCGGCTTCGGCATCGCCGCGCCCCACCCCGCGAGCTCCGCCATCCACGCCGGCTCCTCGAGCAGCGGGGGCGCGCCGTGGGCGACGAAGGTGACCGGCATCGCGTCGCTCGTCGCGGTCTCGAGCTCGTTCGTCGTCGTCGACATCGGGTGCGGCTCCTCCTCCGCACGGCATGCGGCGGCGACGGCGGCCGCGCCCATTCCGAGCAGGAGATCTCGTCGTTTCATCACCGGAGACTCTTAGGGCCGTCGCCCTGCCGGCTCAACCCGCGCAAGCGATGCGTCGCCCGGACGCAATATCGCGGACTTCCGCGCGGCACGCGAAATGCTGCAAAACGGGTCCGAGCCGACACCGGAGGACCTCCGCCATGCGCAAGAAGTCGCCCGCCCGTCGCAGCCCCGCCCGCTCTGCCCCGACGCCGACGCCGAAGAAGGGGGCGCCCTCGACGAAGCGGGCCAAGTCGGCCAAGCCGCTCGCGGCGAAGCGGACCCCCGCGACGAAGCGGACTGGGGCGACGAAGCGGGCGCTCCCGACGAAGCGGCGGTTCGTCTACGGCTTCGATGACGTCGCCGCGGCGGAGAAGGCGGCCGGCTCGTGGGACGGCGTCCGCGGACTGCTCGGCGGCAAGGGCGCGAACCTCGCGGACATGGTCCGCGTCGGGCTGCCGGTCCCGCCCGGCTTCACGGTGACGACGGAGGCCTGCAACGCTTTCCTCGCCGCCGGCGCCGACTTCCCGCCCGGCCTCTGGGAGGAGATCACCCGCGCCCTCGCGCGGCTCGAACAGCAGAGCGGCAAACGCTTCGGCGATCCGACGGATCCGCTGCTGGTCTCCTGCCGCTCCGGCGCGAAATTCTCCATGCCCGGCATGATGGACACGGTCCTCAACATCGGCCTCTCCGGGCCCGTGACCGAGCGCCTCGCGATCCTCAGCGGCGACGAGCGCTTCGCGTGGGACAGCTGGCGGCGGCTCGTGCAGATGTTCGGGCGCGTCGTGCTCGGCCTGCCGGACGAGCCGTTCGAGGAGGCCCTTCGCGCGGCCCGCAGGGCGCGCGCCGTCGCGAGCGACTCCGACCTGAACGTCGCGGAGCTCAAGGGCGTCGTCGCCACGTTCCTGCGCCTCGTCGAGGCGTCCACCGGCAAGCCTTTCCCCGTCGATCCCGCCGAGCAGCTCCGCCTCGCGGTGGCCGCGGTCTTCCAGTCGTGGAACGGCAGACGTGCGCACGACTACCGCGTCGCCGCCGGCATCCCGCACGATCTCGGCACGGCCGTGAACGTCGTCGCGATGGTCTTCGGCAACCTCGGCCAGGGCTCCGGCACGGGCGTCTTCACGACGCGCAACGTCTCCACGGGCGAGGACGAGCTCGAGGGCGACTTCCTGGAGAGCGCGCAGGGCGAGGACGTCGTCTCCGGGACCCGCGCGACGCTGCCGATCGCGGCGCTCGCGGAGAAGATGCCCGCGGTCGACCTCGAGCTGCGCAGGGTGGCGAAGAAGCTCGAGCGGCACTACCGCGACGTGCAGGACGTCGAGGTCACC
>CAYHCR010000651.1:0-3214 GCA_964354895.1 uncultured Myxococcales bacterium
GTCACCACGCGCCGCGCCGTCGCCGCGTTCATGCCGGATCTCCTGGTGCTCGAGTACTCCGAGATCTGGCCGAGCCTCATCCGCGCCGCGCACCGCTCGGGCGCCGCGATCGCGCTGACCAACGGCCGCTTCTCTCCCGGAAAGCTCGGCAGGTACAGGCTGCTCTTCTCGCTGATCGGGAACCCGCTCCATTCGCTCGATCTCTTCCTCATGCGCGAGGACGACGAGGCCGAGCGCGTGCTCTCGCTCGGCGCGCAGGCGGGCCGCGTGTTCATCACCGGAAATACGAAGTTCGACACGCTGCTCGTCGCCGTGCAGGAGGGCCGGCCCGACGAGGTCGCCGCCGCGATCGGCCACGAGGACGGGCGGCCGCTCTTCATCGCCGGATCGACCCACGACGGCGAGGAGGCGCTGCTGTTGCCCGTCTTCCAGCGGCTGCGACAGGACCACCCGACGCTCCGGCTGCTCATCGCCCCGCGCTACATCGAGCGCGCCGGGAAGGTCCGCGCGCTGGCCGAGTCGGTGGGGCTCAAGGCGGGGCTCCGCTCACAGGGCGCGCAGGGCTGCGACGTGGTCGTGCTCGACACCATCGGCGAGCTCGTCGCCGCGTACCAGCTCGCGACGATCGTCTTCGTCGGCGGCTCGTTCACCTCGCGCGGAGGCCAGAACATCCTCGAGCCGGCGGCGCATGGAAAGCCGGTCCTGTTCGGCCCGAACATGGACAATTTTCACGACAGCGTGCAGGTCCTCGTCGGTCGTGGCGGGATCCAGGTCCGCGATCCCGAGCACCTCGCGAAGGTCGCAGGCGAGCTGCTGTCGCGCCCCGATCAGCTCCGCGAGCTCGGTCGCCTGGCGCGCGCGGCGGTCTCGTCGATCCGCGGCGCCTCCGAGCGCAACGTCGAGCACATGGCGAAGCTGCTCAAGGAGCGGGGCCGCGCGTGAAGCTGCTCGTCCTCCGGGTCACCGCGATCGGCGATGTCGTGCTCGTCACGCCGGTGCTGCGCGCGCTCGCGGCGCGTCACCCTGGCGCAGAGCTGCACGTCGTGACCTCGAGGCTGCTCGCGCCGCTGCTGGTCGGCCTGCCGCACGTCACGAAGGTGCACTGCTTCGAGGCGCGAGGCGCCGGCGCCCTCCGCGCCTTCGCCGCCGAGCTGCGCGGGCACGGCCCGTTCGATCTGGCGATCGACCTGCAGAACAAGCTCCGCACGCGGGCGCTGCTCCTGCTCGTCGGCGCGACGGAGCGACGCGTCTTCGTGAAGCGCCGCGGCGCCGGCGCGCTGCTGCGCGCGCTCGCGGGCGCCGATCCCGTGCTCGACGATCGCCACCAGCTCGCGCTCCTCGCGGAGGCCGCGGGGCTCGACGCGGCCGACGGTCCGCTCGAGCTCGCGCTGCCGCCGGACGCGGTCGCCGCCGCCGCCGCGCTGGTCCCGTCTGGCAGCGGGCCCCTCGTCGCCCTCGCGCCCGGCGCGCGCTGGGCCACGAAACGCTGGCCCGCTGCGAACTTCGCGGCGCTCGGGGACCTCCTCGCCGCGTCCGGTGCGCGCCTCGTGCTCGCGGGAGGGCCCGGAGACGGCCACGAGCTCGCCGCGGCGGCCGCCGCGCTGCGCCACCCTGCGGTCGCCGACACCCGCGCGCTCGACGTCGCCGGCATGACCGCGGTCCTCGCGCGCTGCGATCTCGTCGTGACGAACGACTCCGCGCCCGTCCACCTGGCGCAGGCCGTCGGCACCCCCGTGCTCGCGCTCTTCGGGCCGACCTCCGCCCGTCGCTGGGGCCCGCTCCCGGGCGGCGGCGTCGCGCTGCAGCGACCGCTCCCGTGCGCGCCGTGCAGCAACCACGGCGCGGCGCGCTGTCCGCTGGGTCATCACGCCTGCCTGCAGGCCTTGCCGGTCGCGCTGGTCGCCGCGCTCGCGCAGGCCGCGCTCGACGTCGGGCGCGAGGGTGGCGCACGGGCGCTTGAAGCGGCGCGGCCCGCCGCGCAGGCCGCGCTGGTCGCGGGGCTGCCTTCGTGACCGGGGCCGCTCGCCGCTCCCGCGCGGGGCGCGCCTCGTGATCGACCGCTGGTACCGCGCCTCCGAGTCCGCGCTCGATCGGCTGGCGCTCGCGCCGCTCGTGCCGCTCGCCGGCCTCTTCGCGCTCGGCGCGCGCCTGCGCCGCGCCTGCTACGACGCCGGCCTCCTCCGCGCGACGAACGCGCCGCTCCCTGTGGTCTCGGTCGGCAACCTCGTCGTCGGCGGCGCGGGCAAGACGCCGGTCGTGCTCGCGTTGCTGGATCGCCTGGCGGCCCGGGGGCTGCACGCGGCCGTGCTCTCCCGCGGCTACGGTGGGGCAGGGCGCGGCGCGCGGATCGTCTCTCGTCGCGGCGCGCCGCTGCTCTCCCCGCTCGACGCCGGCGACGAGCCCTGCCTGCTGGCCGCGCGCGCGCCCCGCTCGAGCGTGCTCGTCGGCCCCTCCCGCGCCGCGCTCGCCACCCTCGCGCACGCAGAGCTGCACGCCGACGTCGCCGTGCTCGACGACGGCCTCCAGCACCTGGCGCTCCGCCGCGATCTCGAGCTCGTCGTGCTCGAGGCGGGCGCGCCGTTCGGCAACGGCTGGTCCCTGCCGCGAGGTCCGCTCCGCGAAGGCGCGCACGTCCTCGGGAGCGCGGATCTTGTCTGGCTCTCGCGCTGCGACGAGGCGGAGCCGGCGGCGCTGCAGGACCTCGCGGGGCGAGTGGAGCAGCTCACCGGCCGCCCGCCCGTGTTGGCTCGGTATCGCGCCTCCGCGCTGGTCGACGCCTCCCTCCGCGCCGTCGGCGAGCCAGCAGAGCTGTCCGGTCGCCGCGTCACGCTCCTCTCCGGCCTCGCGCGTCCGCAGAGCTTCCGACGCACCGTCGAGGCGCTCGGCGCGCGCGTGCTCCACGAGGCCCGCCTCCCGGACCACGCGACGCCCGACGACGCACAGCTCGCCGCGCTGCTCGCGCAGGCTCGTCGGGACGACGCCTGGCTGCTCTGCACCGAGAAGGACGCGATCAAGCTCCCCGCGGTGCTCGCCGAAGAGCCCCGCCTGCGCGCCCTCCGCATCGACTCCGAGCTGCTCTCCGGCGCCGACACGCTTGACGCCCTCCTCCTCGAGCGCGTGCCGGGGCCACCCCGTGGCTGATCCGCTGCTGCTCGTGCTGGCGGCCGCCGCGGCCCTCCCGGGCCTCGCGCTGCTGCTCGTGATCGGGACCCGC
>CAYHCR010000652.1:0-3209 GCA_964354895.1 uncultured Myxococcales bacterium
GCGCTGTGCGCCGGGATCCCGAGCCGCCGGAGCTCGCTGTCCAGCGGCCGAATCGTCTCGCCCTCGCCCATCACGAGCCGGAACCACGGCGGAGCGCGGGCGAGATCCCGGTGTACGTCACGCCCCAACCCCGGATCGAGCAGCACGACGCCCCTGGGATGCGGGATCACGATGGTCCCGATCACGAGCGGCCACGAACCTTCCTCACCGTCGACCGCGAGCGCCAGCGACCGCTCGTGCTCGTCGTGCGCGATGAGGCACGGGAGCAGGAGCGGAAGTTCCGCTGGTGCGGCCGGTGCGTCGCGCGCGACGCTGACGGCGGGGATCGTCGGGGCGCACGCAGCCGCCAGGACGAAGAGGGCGAGGACCGCGACGAAGCGCGGGGACGATCGGAAGGTCATCTCCGCCGATTACCGCACGGACGACCGCGGGTCGACGGGCGGGCAGGCCCTACGCCGCGGCGATCACGGCCTCGACGACCCCGAGCACGCGATCCCCGTCCTCGACCTCACCGCAGAACAGGCCGTCGCGGGCCCGGACGACGCACGCGTCCCCGGGCGCGGGTGGCCGCGGCGCGAGCAGGACTCGAGCGCCGATGGGGACGTCCCGACCGAGCACCGCGCCGGCCGCGAGCGTTCGAAACACCCGAACAGAGAGTCGCTGTTCGTCGATCCCGGCGATCGCCCCGGTCGCGGGCGCCAGCGGGACCCGCCCATGGCGCCCCGGCGCGTGCAGCGCGGGCGACTCGAAACGTCCCGCGGGCGCGAGCGCCGGGCCGCGCGCCGGGAGACGTCGGGCGAGCACGAGCGACCGTTCGAGCGCGATCGCTGCGTCGAGGACGGTGTCCCACTCTGGCCCGTCGAACGTCGATCCGGTCGCAGCGCCTGCGAACTGCTGCAGCGCCGCGAAGACATCTTCCGCTGCTCGTGCATCCCGGCTCATCGAACCTCCGCGCATACTGAACGTCAGTATACCTTCGGTCCGGCACTCCGCGTCACCCGTGCCTGTGGAGAGGGCGGGCGCCGCAGGTCATCCGCAGGCGCTCCCGGTGTGACACGTCTGATCCCCGCTGCTGGACACGACGCAACAGCCTCCGCCACAGGCCTCATCGTCCCCGCACTTGGGGCTGCAGTAGGCCTCGCCGTTGTCGTCGTCGGCGCAGCCCTCGCCCGACAGACAGTCCGTCCCTCCGCAGCTCGTCTGACAAGCCTCGACCGGCTGGCAGACGGTCACGAACGCTCCGGCGGCAAACGTGCAGCACGCGGTCTCGCACCCCTCGTCCGAGATGCAGGCCTCGGCACAAGTCGGTCCCTCCGGCGCGAGCGGGTTGTTCACGCACGTCTCGCAGGCGCCGCACGTCGTCGCTCCGCACTCTCCGCCGAGCAGGGTCCCATCACCGGGTGCGACCGCGCAGGCGATCTCACCCAACGGCCCGTCGAGCAGACCCTCGCAGCCGATCGATCCCAGCCCGAGGACGACGCCAAAGACCGCCGATGCAGCTGCAGGAGCGCGCATGGATTCCTCCGGGGAGACAGTATCATGGGCCTCGTCGCGCGATCGGGACACGGGCGACTGACTGCGGGGGCGCGGCGGGGCGCACGCGACCCCGGCTCGCGCCGTGTCCCCGCGGTCTGCATTCCGAACCATGCGGACGGGCTCGAGTTGCTGCCTCGCTGGGCAGCGAGTGCCCAGCCAACCGGCATCCTCAGCCGCTCACGCGGTCGCTGCCGGTCGAATTCCTCGCAAATCAGCCACTATTCTTCCCTTCCGCCACGCCGGCGCGGCGGTACGAGGGCTGCACTGCGCTCGCCCGGACCCTGGACCGGAGAACGAATGATTCGCTGCACCCGCGTGCTCGCACCGCTGCTCACGTTGCTCGCCGCCCTTCCTGCGCGGGCCGAAGAGGCGATCGTCCCCACGCCGATCTCCGGCGCCGACACCGCGTTCGTCCTCTTCTCCGCTGCCCTCGTGCTCCTGATGACTCCGGGGCTGGCGTTCTTCTACGGCGGGCTCGTCCGGGGCAAGAACGCGGTCCACACGATGCTGATGAGCTTCGCCTGCCTCGGGGTGGTCGGCGTGGTGTGGATGGCCGTCGGCTACTCGCTGGCCTTCGCGCCGCGGGACGGCACGTTCGGGACGCTCGTAGGCGGCCTCCAGTGGGCCGGCTTGCGCGGCGTCGGCCGCTTTGCCGAGCCGTCCCTCGCAGCCACGGTGCCCCACTCCGCGTTCATGCTCTTCCAGACCATGTTCGCGTGCATCACCCCGGCGCTCGTCTCCGGCGCGATCGTCGAGCGGATGCGGCTCAAGGCGTTCCTGCTCTTCGCGGCGCTCTTCACGATCGTGATCTACGCGCCGGTCGCGCACTGGGTGTGGGCGCCGGGCGGGTGGCTCCGGACATTGGGAGCCCTCGACTTCGCCGGTGGTACGGTCGTCCACCTCAACGCGGCGGCTGCGGCCGTCGTCGCGGCGATCGTCGTCGGCCCGCGCGCAGGCCTGAAGCGAGGCCCGGTCCTGCCGCACAACGTCCCGTTCGCGCTGCTCGGCACCGGCCTGCTCTGGTTTGGATGGCTCGGCTTCAACGGCGGCTCGGCGCTCGCGGCCAACGGCCTCGCGAGCGGGGCGTTCGTGGCGACGTTCTTCGCGGCCTCCGCCGCCGCGCTCGCCTGGGCGCTCGCGGAGCTCACCCTCCACGGCAAGATCTCGGGCGTCGGCGTCGCATCCGGCGCTGTCGCCGGCCTCGTCGCCGTCACGCCGGCAGCCGGCTTCATCGGACCAGGCGCCGCGGTCGCCCTCGGCGCCGTGGCCGCGCTCGCGGCGCTGGGCGCGGTCCGGCTTCGCGCGCGAACGAAGCTCGATGACGCCCTCGACGTCTTCGGCATCCATGGCGTGGCGGGCCTCACGGGCGCCCTGCTGACCGGCGCGCTCTCCGATCCCAGCGTCAACCCGGACGCGCCGAGCGGGAGCCTCGCGCTGGTGGGGATCCAAGCGGTCGGAGTCGTCGCCACGATCGCCTGGTCCGGCGTCGCGAGCTACGGGCTGCTGAAGCTGATCGGACTCGTCACGCCGCTGCGGGCGGAGGAGGGCGACGAGTGGAACGGCCTCGACCTCTCCGACGCGGGCGAACGCGCATACGGCTCGGAGGGCGAGTCGCGACACGAACCCTCGGGCGCGGGGCTCCGCCGGGAGGTCGACGCACTCCCGACGAGCGG
>CAYHCR010000653.1:0-3209 GCA_964354895.1 uncultured Myxococcales bacterium
CGACGCCTCGAAGCGGTAGGCCTCCTTGACGGAGAAGTCCTCGGGTCGCTGCTTGAGCCTCATGGGCCGCGGCTTGTATCACAGCCGTCCGTGCACGCCTTGCGGTACGATGGAGCCTCCCATGGACGGTGCCCGACTCATCCTGAAGCAGTCCGACGGCGAGCGCCGGGAGATCGCCCTCGCACCTCGCACGACGCTCGGCCGCCAGCCCCAGAACGCGATCCAGGTGCATGACCGCGAGGTCAGCAAGGAGCACGCGATCGTCGAGCAGACGGCGCTGGGTTGGCGGCTGCGCGATCTCGGCAGCTCGAACGGCACGTTCATGCGCGGCGAGCGCGTCACGGAGGTCGAGCTCACGGACGGCGACGAGTTCGCGATCGGCGGCACGACGTTCACGTTCCGCGGCGGCCCGATGACGCTCACAGCGTCCCGGATGCATGGGCGCGGCGTCACGGTGGTCCACTCGCGAGCGGAGGTCGAGGCCGTCCTCGCCGCGTACCGGAGCGATCGCGACGCGACCTTCGCGCCGGAGGCGGAGATCCGCTCCGAGCCTGCGCTGCGGCGCGACTACGAGAAGCTCCGGCTCGCGGCAGAGCTGTCCCAGCAGATCGGCGCGGAGCGGGACGAGCAGGCGCTGCTCGATCGCATCGTGGAGTTCGCGCTCAAGGTCTTCCCGGCCGACAACGGCGTCATTCTTCTGGTCGATCCGCGCTCGGGCCTGCTCGAGCCGCGCACCGTGCAGCGGCGCGAGCAGGCGAGCGCCGACGTCGTCGTCTCCGAGAGCGTGCTCGCGCGGGTGAGGGAGAGCCGTGAGGCGGTGCTGATCGCCGACGCCGGCAGCGACCAGCGCTTCTCGTCGAGCCAGTCGATCGTCTCGCAGGGCATCCGCTCCTGCATGGCGGTGCCGCTCGTCGTCTCCGATCAGGTCCGCGGCGTGCTCTTCCTCGACAGCCGTGTCCGCACGCAGGCCTTCGCCGAGAAGGATCTGGCGCTGCTCTCGGGCATCGCCTCGCAGGCGTCGCTGGCGCTCGAGCGCGGAGAGCTGCACCGGCGCGTGGAGGCAGAGGCGGTCACGCGGGCGCACCTCGCGCGGTTCCTCTCGCCCGCGCTCGTCGAGCAGGCGCAGGCCGGCAAGATCGAGCTCGGCAAGGGTGGAAAGGAGAGCCCGGTCACGGTGCTCTTCAGCGACATCCGCGGCTTCACCACCTTCAGCGAGCGGGTCGGTCCGCAGGAGACCGTCGAGCTGCTCAACGAGTACTTCGAGCGGATGGTCGACTGCGTGTTCCGGCACGGCGGCGTGCTCGACAAATTCATCGGCGACGCGCTGATGGCGATCTGGGGCGCGCCCGTGCAGCGGCCCGACGACGCCGAGCGCGCGCTGCAGGCGGCGCTCGAGATGCAGAGCGTGCTCGCGGAGTTCAACGCCGAGCGCGTGGCGGCCGGCCGGCCGGCGGTCGCGATCGGGATCGGCGTCAACGCAGGCCCCGCCGTCGTCGGCAACATGGGCTCGAGCAAGCGGCTCGAGTACACCGTCATCGGCGACACGGTGAACGTCGCGTCGCGCCTGTGCAGTATCGCGGCCGCAGGGGAGATCGTGGCGTCGGCCGAGACGGTCGCGCAGGCGGGCGGCCGCTTCGAGGTCGAGCCGATGCCGCCGGCGAAGGTGAAGGGCAAGACGGCGACCGTCGAGCTCTTCCGGGTGCTGGGCGTCGACGTGACACTGCTGCGCTAGCGCGCCCAGGCGCGGGCGATCGACCGGTCCGGCGCGCTAGAACGAGACGGTGAGCGAGAGCTCGAACCCGGCGAAATAGAGGTTCGGGTTCGCGTCGTTCGTGACGGTCTGGGCCAGCTCGCCGGCCACCGTGTCGTAGCGAAACGTGGCGGTCGACCACGCCCGCACGTACCGCGCCTCCAGATCCAGCACGGTCGGACCGGCCGGGATCTCGAGGCCGAAGCCTGCGCCGCCGATCGGCCCGGGCCCGGCTTCCACGTCGCGGACCGAGTCGACGTTCGTCGGCGTTTCGAACGACGCCTCGAGATCCTCGACCGCCTCGGGCCGAATCCCGGCGCTCAGCGGCACCAGGATGCCGAGGCCACCGAGCACGGAGAGGGTGACGAACTCAGCCTGCCAGAGGTCGTACTCGACGCCGACGTCCGCGCGGAGCGAGCCGGTGTCGATCCACGGCCGGTGCGCGTCGCTCGCCTTCGGATCGTCCGCTGCCCAGCCGAGCTCCTGGTAGCCGGCGCCGGCCGTCACCGAGAGCTTCGGCAGGATCCCGAAGCCGAACTGCGCCATCGCCCCGAAGCCGCCGGCGCCCTCGAACGGCACCATGTACGAGACGCCGACGCTCGTCGCGCGGGCGGGGAGGGCGACGAACAGCAGTGCAGCTGCGAGCAGGGCGCTTCGCATGGCGATCAGTCCTTCAACGCGCCGGCTTCGATCCAGCGCTTCACGAGATCGGCGCGCGTCGCGTCGAGCGGTTCGCCGTTGGGCATCGCGTCCCCGACCGCGGCGACCGAGGGATCTGCGGGCGAGTGGCCGAGCAGCTTCCAGTAGAGGAACGAGGCCTGCGGGTCGCCCGGGACGACGCGCTTGGGGACGTTGGGCGCGTCGCGCAGCGCGCTCGTGCTCTTCACGACCGCGCCGGTCACGAGCGAGTCGGCGTTCACGAGGTTCTCGTAGACCGCGTCCGCGAACTCCGCCTCGTCCCGGATCACCACGCCGCCGAGCGTCGCGCGGTTCGTGTCGTGGCAGGTTCCGAAGCCGCAGGAGACGAAGACCTCCGCGCGCACGTTCGTGAAGGTCGGATCCAACGGGGCGGGCGAGCCTCCGCCGCCGTCCTCGGACGAGGAGCCGTCGTCGCAGGCGACTGCGGAGATGGCGGCGGCGAAGCAGAGCAGGGCGAGCGAGCGCGTCAAGCGGGTTCCTCCGGGAAGGAGCGCAGCGTAGTCGAGCGGCACGCCGTTTGCGAAGCCGCTGGTTCGGTTCGTCGGTCGGGCGGTTCCGTGGCGTTTGGCGCATCGGTTGCGCCGTCACCCCGAAAACGCGTGCAAGCCCGGCGCACCACGGAGGAAGTGATGGCCCGGACTCGAGCGATCTACGACGCCAACGAGGCGGTCGCGAAGGTCGCCCACAAGCTGGCGGAAGTCGTGGCGATCTACCCGATCACGCCCTCGTCCTGCATGGGCGAGCACGCCGATGAGTGGTC
>CAYHCR010000654.1:0-3199 GCA_964354895.1 uncultured Myxococcales bacterium
GAGCGTCCGGATGGCCTGCTCGTCGCCGGCCTCGTGTTCGCTGACGGAACGGAGGCGCCTGCCTGGCAGGACGCGTTCTCGCAGGGGGCCGCGATCGGTCCAGCGTCGGCCCGGCTCGGGACGCGCTGCCGGCTCGGCTCGACGGGCTCGTTTCCGGCCGAATCAGGCGCCGCCGCGTGGCTGCTCTCGGTCGACGGCGCGTCGGCGGAGCTCGTCGACGGCGCATGCCGGGTCGTCCCGCGGCGCTACGGCCCCGACCTTCGCCGCGTCGACGACGCGTGGCGGCTCGAGCCTGCCCTCGCCGCGACGGGCGCTGCGTTCGCGCTGCGCTACACGACGACAAGCCCTTGAGGTCGTTGCGTGAATCGACCGCGGCTCCCGCCCGTCTTCGAGGTGCGATCGCGGACGGGACCTGCTACACGCCGCATCGGGAAGCTTGAGGGAGGAACCCCACCATGCGGCTCGTCGGCAGGCTCGTGCTCTGTGCCACCCTCCTCGCGTTCGCGCTGCCTGCGGCCGCTGCGAGCCCCGCACCCCCTCCGCCCGTGAAGGCCGCGGGCGGCGGCGGCGGATCCAGGCCGGGCACCAAGCCGGGCACCAAGCCGAGCAAGAGCAACCCGAAGAAGAAGCCGGCCAAGAAGAAGAACACCAAGAAGAAGAAGACGGTCCCGCCGAAGAACGCGGTCCGCGGCTTCGTCGGCGGCTCGTTCCTGACGAACGACACGCACCCGTACTCCCCCGAGACGTGGTTCACGATCGGCCTCGACTACGAGCAGCCCGCCGGCAACGGCTTCACCTACGCGCCGGGCTTCCGCTGGAACCAGACGGCGGTCGACACCGATCTCTACGAGGGGATCGTCACGGCCCGCTACAAGTTCGGCAAGGAGCGCGACCAGATCCTCCCGTACGCGCTCGCGGGCGCCGGCGCCGCGGTCATGAACACGCCCGGCGGTACAGAGTTCGGCGCAGAGCTGCGCGCGGGCCTCGGCGCGTCGCTCAAGATCAACAACTCGTTCCGGGTCGGCTTCGAGGTCGCGGGCGTCTACCTGCTGATGGCGAACGATCCGGGCAACGGCCTGCGCGATGAGATCGGGCTGCTGCAGCTCGCCATCGTGCCGGAGTACCGCTTCTAGGCTCGACGCGAAGATCGACCCGCCCGCCCGGCTCCGCTACCGTCGGGGTTTCGGGAGGGTCGTCTCCGATGCTGCGTCGCTGTCCGAAGGTCCTGCTCCTGCTCGCGCTCCTCGCCGCCTGCGCCACCGCGCCGACGGTGGCCGAGGTCGTCGAGCCGCTCGCCTCCCCCCGCGTTCGCGCGGCGCTCGCCGAGATCGACGCCGCGCGGCTGCGCGGTGAGGCCGCTGCGCTCGAGGTGAAGCTCGTCACGGCAGCGCGCCACGCGCCGAAGGACGCGGTCGCGGCGTTCGTCGCGGCCGAGGCCGGCGGGACGCCCGAGGCGATCTGGAAGTCGCACCGCGAGGCCGCCGATCGCTTCCTGCTCTCGCCGTGGCCGTCGCTCGGCATGGCGCGGATCGAGCTGCAGTGGTCCGCGTTGGATCAGGCCGAGCGATCGGTGGCGAAGGCGGAGTCGCTCGCGCCCGACGAGCCGATCGTGAAGCTCTGCCGGGCGGCGCTGCTGCTCGCGCAGGACAAGGCGGAGGTCGCGCGGCCGCTCGTCCTCGCGCTCCTCGCCGCGGACGCCCGGTTCGACGAGGCGCACGCGCTGCTCGGCGAGGTCCACGAGGCGCTGGCAGAGCTGCCCGCGGCGCGCGCCTCGCTGGAGCGCTCGCTGGCGCTGCGGCCGGCGCAGCCGAAGGTCGCGCGCCGGCTCGTCTCGCTCTGCACGCAGCTCGCGGATCCAGCCTGTGTGCAGGCCGCGACCGCGGCGCTCGTCGCGGCCGATCCGAAGGATCCGAAGGCGCAGCTCGCGATGGCGGCGTCGCTGGAGGCGTCGGGAGATCTCGACGGCGCGGTGAAGGCGTGGGAGGCGTCGGGCGTGCTCGAGCGAGCGGAGCTCGAGGGCCTCGAGGCGCTGGCGAGACTGCACGGCAAGCGAAAGGACGTGGCGAAGGAGCTGGAGCTGCTGCGGCGGCTCGCGCGAGCGAAGCCGAGGGATGTGCCGACGCTGGCGCGGCTGGCGGAGCGGCTCTCGACCGGGGCGGACGAGGGCGCGACGAGGGTGGCGTGGGACGCGGTGCTCGCGCTGGACGACGCGAACGGTCCCGCGAACGCGTGGCTCGGTCGGCGCGCGCTGGGCAAGGGCGAGCTCGACCTGGCGATGCGCCACCTGCGCCGCGCGAACGAGGCTGGCGTCGCGGACGTCGCTGCGGCGCTCGGCACGCTCTCGACGACGCTGCAGCTCGCGTCGCCGCCCCTCGACGGTCGCAAGGCGGTCGGCGCCCTCGCGAGTCGCGTGCTCGGCATCGCGGGCAAGGTCGCGGCCGAGCGACGCAAGCAGCGCCCGGTGCCGCTCGGCAAGGTCGTCGTGAAGGTCTCTGTCGCGAAGGACGGTCGCGCGTCGAACGTCACCGTGCTCGAGGACTCGGTCGGTGATCCTGTGGTGGCGGCGTCTGTGATCTGGAACCTTCGGGACGCGGCCTACCCGCCTACGCGCGCGGACTACAAGCTGGAGATCCCCGTCAAGTGAAGACCCGGACCGGCCTCGATGTCGCGGCGCACGACGGCTTCGCGGCGCTGCGCGGCCTCCGCGTCGGCGCGATCTGCAACCCGACCTCGGTCGATGCGCGCTTCGCCCACCTCGCGGATCTGCTCCGCGCGGCCCCGGGCGTGACCCTCGGCGCGCTGTTCGGTCCGGAGCACGGCGTCCGCGGCGCCGCGCAGGACATGATCGGCGTCGAGGACGAGTCGATCGACCCACGCACGGGCGTGCCGGTCCACTCGCTCTACGGCGCCACGTTCGACTCGCTCTCGCCGACACCCGCGATGCTGCACGGCCTCGACGCGCTCGTCTTCGACGTGCAGGACATCGGCTCGCGCTACTACACGTTCATCTACACGATGGCGCTCGCGATGCGGGCGGCGGGTCGCGCGAAGCTCAAGTTCGTGGTGCTCGATCGCCCGAACCCGATCGGCGGCGTCCACGTCGAGGGCAACCTCGTGCGCGAGCCGCTGCGCTCGTTCGTCGGTCTCTACCGGATCCCCGTGCGCCACGGCATGAGCGCCGGGGAGCTCGCGGGGCTCT
>CAYHCR010000655.1:0-3194 GCA_964354895.1 uncultured Myxococcales bacterium
CCGTCGACGCCACGTACACCAGCCCGGCGCCCATCCGGTGCGCCCCTCGCGCGGACGCGCCGCCCCGCAGCGCTCCGCGGGTCGTAGCCTCGCCGGATGAGCCCCCGCCTCGACCCCGCGATCGCGCTCGGCCTCGTCGGGCTCGCCCTGCTCCTCCACGCGCCCTACCTGACGGGCGGCTTCACGCTGGACGACTACCTGCTCGTGCGCGCGCTGCAGGAGGAGCCGCTCGGCTTCTCGCGCTGGGCCGGCGTCTGGTCGCTGCGGGAGGTCGACGCCTTCGAGAGCCTCTGGTGGGCCGGCGCCGACTGGGAGGGGCGGCTCTTCCGGCCGATCGCGAGCCTCGTGATCGAGGGCTCGCTGTACACGTTCGGCACGACGGCCGCACCGCTGCACGCGCTCGCGCTCCTCTGCCACGGCCTCGCCGCCGCCGGCCTGTTCCTGCTGCTGCTCGCGCTGGGCGCCGGTCGCCCGAAGGCGCTGCTCGCGGCGGCGTTCTTCCTCTGCTGCGAGCGGCTCACGCTCGTCCTCGGCTGGGTCTCGACGATGACCGACCCGCTCGCGCTCGTCGGCATGACGGCCTCGCTGCTCGCGCACCGTCGCTTCCTCGCGGAGCGACGGCCGCATCACGCGACGCTCGCGCTCCTCGGCTTCGCCTTCGCGCTCGGCTGCAAGGAGTCGGCGATCGTGCAGCCCGCGCTGCTTCTTCTGCTGACCTTCGCGGCCCCGCGCGGCGTGCTGTCGCCGGTGGACAGCTTTGCCGGGCGGGCCCGGACGACGCTGCGGGACCTCGGCGCCTGGACCCCCGCGGCCGCGCTGGGCACCGCCTACCTCGTCGCCTATCGCGCGCTCGAGCTGGGCGCGATGAACAACCTCGCCTACGCGAGCCCGCTGTCGGATCCGCTCGGCTTCGCGACGCACGCCCTGCTGCACCTGCCGGTGCTCTGGCTCGGCTCGCTCACGAGCGTCTGGCCGAGCCTCGTGATGTTCCTGCCAGCACTGCTTCCCCAGCTGGCGGCCGCCGGCGCGCTCACGCTCGCCGCGCTGCTGCCCGAGGCCTTCCGGCGGCGGCGCGATCCGCTCGTGCTCTTCGCGTTCACCGCGTGGCTGCTCGCGCTCGTGCCGCAGGTGGCCGCTGACGCGAGCGAGCGCGGCCTCTACGTCCCCGTCTTCCTGCTCTCGCCGCTGCTCGCGACGCTCGCGCTCGGGTTCCCGCCGCTCGGCCGGCGCTTCGGAGTTCCACCTGCACCGCTGTACGGAAAGGCGTGGGGCGCGTACGTCACGCTCGGGCTGCTCGCGCCGGGGCTCGTGCTCACACCCGTCATGGCGCCGATGATGAAGGCGAGCTTCGAGCAGGGCGAACGCGAGGTGCGCACCGCGCTCCCACACGTTCGCGAGCGGGCGCCGCGGGAGATCGTCGTGCTCGACACCTCGGGCTTCGGCGTCGCGCTCGCGCCCCAGTCGGTCTTCCAGTTCCACGGGGTCGAGCAGCCCGTGCACGTGCTCTCCGCGGCGAACGGCGCCTTCGTGCTCGAGCGGCTCGACGACAGGACGCTGCGGCTCTCGGTCGATCGCGACGGCTGGCTGACGAACTTCTTCGCGCGCCTCGTGCGGACGGAGCCGGTGCTGCGGGAAGGGGTGCCGATCGGGCGCGGGGCGTTCACGGCGACGATCGAGCGCCGCTCGCCCGACGGGGCCGACGCGCGCGCGGTGCGCTTTCATTTCGCGCGGCCGCTCTCGGATCCGGGATGGCTGTTCCTGCGGTGGGACGGCGCCACCTTCGTGCCGCTCGACGTCGCGGCGCTCGAGCCCTTCGTGCCGTTCCCGCTCTTCGACTCCTCGGACGTGCTCGCTGCGATGCGGTGAAGCGCCGTCGCGCGCGATCGATCGGGCTCAGCCGGGTCGATACGTGAGCCGCACGAGCCCGGTGTCATACATGCGCACGTCGGTCCTCACGAGGCGCTGCTCGCCGACGCCCGTCGCGAAGAGGCGCGTCCCCTCGCCGAGCACGATCGGGACGATCGAGACGGTGAGCTCGTCGAGGATGCGCGCCGCGAGGAAGGACGAGACGAGCTTGCCGCCGTCGACGTAGAGGCGCCGCACGCCCTCCCGATGCAGCCGCGTGAGCAGGATCGCCGGTGCCTCCTCGGTCAGCTCCTCGCCGTGGGTGGGCGCGCCGGGCCGCCGCGTCGCGACGATCACGCGCTTGCCGTCGAACGGCCAGCTCGGGAAGGCGCAGACGGTCTCCCAGGTGTTTCGCCCCATCGCGATGGCGTCGACCGAGTCGGAGAACGCGCGGAAGCCGTAGTCCTCGCCCTCCTGCGCGACGATCGAGAGGAACTCGAGGCCGCCCTTGGGGCCCGCGATGTAGCCGTCGAGGCTCATCGCGAGGAAGGCGGCGGTCTCCGGACGATCCATGACAGGAGGATCGTGCGAAGGCGGCTCCCGCTCAAGGCCGCGCCGGACCTGCTGCCGCCGACGAGGACCCGGCGGGTGAGGCGGCGACCTGCGGGGGGCGCGCTGCGGCGAAGCCCCCGACCCCGGAGGGCACCGCGCAGCGGCCTGCGCGTGGTAAGGGGGCATCTCCGGAGGCAACCGCATTGACCGCTGAGACGACCCCCCAGTTCGCCGACCTCGGCCTCTCGATCCGCTCGCTCGACACGATCAAGAAGCTCGGCTGGACCTCGCCCACCCCGATCCAGGTGCGCGCGATCCCGCCCGCGATGGAGGGCAAGGACGTCATCGGGTGCGCGGCGACCGGCACCGGCAAGACCGGCGCCTTCCTGCTCCCGATGCTCGAGAAGCTCCCCGTCGGCGCCGGCTGCAAGGCGCTCGTGCTCGCGCCCACGCGGGAGCTCGCGGTGCAGATCGCCGACCAGCTCGACGCGCTCGGTCGCGGCGGCCGCGTGCGCGGCGCGACGATCATCGGCGGCGTCGGCATGGAGGGGCAGACCCAGGCGCTGCGCGAGGGCCGCGAGGTGATCATCGCGACGCCCGGCCGCCTCTGCGACCACCTCGATCGCGGCTCGGCAAAGCTGAACGGCGTACTGGTGCTCGTGCTCGACGAGGCCGATCGCATGCTCGACATGGGCTTCAAGCCCCAGCTCGAGCGGATCCTCAAGCGGCTGCCGCCCAAGCGCCAGACGCTGCTCTTCTCCGCGACCATGGCCTCCGAGGTCGCCGACTTCGCGAAG
>CAYHCR010000656.1:0-3190 GCA_964354895.1 uncultured Myxococcales bacterium
GGAGACCCGCTCCGACGCGGGCGTGGCGCCGCCGATGCCCGCGGCCCCGACCGACGGCTTCACCGTGCAGGCGGGCGCGAGCCCGGAGCGCGGCGAGGCCGAGGCGCTCGTCGGAAAGCTCCGCGGCAAGGGGCTCTCGCCCTACATCGTGACGGCCGAGGTCGCCGGCAAGGGGACCTTCCACCGCGTGCGAGTGGGGCGCTTCCCGACGCGCGAGGCGGCGGACAAGTACCTGCAGGACTTCAAGCGCGAGACCGGCATCGCCGGCTTCGTCATCGCGGCGGGGAAGTGATGCAGACGAGGCGCGTCGAGAAGCCCTGGGGCCACGAGCTCTGGTGGGCGCTGACCGATCGGTACGTCGGCAAGTGGCTGCACGTGAAGGCCGGCCACAAGCTCAGCCTGCAGTTCCATCGGGTGAAGGACGAGACGATCCACCTGCACGCGGGCGAGTTGATCCTCGTCGTCGAGGAGGACGGCGCGCTCGTCGAACGGCGGCTCGCGCCCGGCGAGAGCTACCGGATCCTGCCCGGCACGAAGCACCGGATGGTCGCGGTGACCGACTGCGAGATCCTCGAGGTCTCGACGCCGGAGGTCGACGACGTCGTCCGGCTCGAAGACAGCTACGGCCGCGTTCCGTAGCGGGCGCTGCGCGCTACGCGCTGCGGGCGCGCCGCTCTACGAGTCGGAGCGCTTCGTCCAGCGATCCACCTGGCCGTCGCCGTCGGTGTCCTCGCCGATGCGATCGAGCGCGTCGCCCTCGTAGTACTCCCACGTGTCGACCTTGCCGTCCGCGTTCGTGTCGCGCTCCTTGCGCACGAGCTTGCCCTTCTGGAAGAACTTCCAGAGGTCCGTCCGGTTGTCGAAGTCGAGGTCGAGCTCGGAGCGATTCTTCTGCCCCTTCTCGTAGAAGTTCACGGCGTCGACGCGCCCGTCGAAGTCGAGGTCGAGCGCCTCGCGCTCCAGCTGGCCGGCGTCGCCGTAGAAGTACCGGATGTCCACCTTGCCATCCCAGTTGACGTCGAGCTCCTTGCGGACGAGCTGCTCGCTCTCTCCGCCGACGAAGAACTTCCAGACGTCCGGCCGCTTGTCGCGGTTGAGGTCGTACTCCTTCACGGTCTCGTCGCCGCGCCGCTCGACGTTCATCTCGTCGATCGTCGCGTCCTTGACGGCGGTCGGCCCGGCGGTCGGCTCGGGCGTGGTGGCGCAGGCCGCCCAGAGGGCAGCGAGGAGGAGTGCGGGGAGCAGGCGGCGCATGGGCGCGCAGCTTAGCGCAGCGCCCGGTCGTGAAGTGGACCGCGGACGTAGGGTCATGTAGGGTCATCTCATGGGTCGCAAGAAGATCAGCACGACGATCTACATCACCCCCGAGCAGAACGAGCGCCTCAAGCAGCTCAACGACAAGACGAAGGTCCCGGTCGCCGAGTACATCCGGCAGGGCATCGATCTCGTGCTCGAGAAGTACCGGGGCCAGCTCCCCGGTCAGCTCACGTTCGACGATCGGGGCTGAGTGGTGCGCGTGCTGGTGACGGGCGGCGCCGGCTTCGTCGGCGGCCACCTCTGCGCCGCGCTGCTGGCGCGCGGCGACGATCCGGTCGTGCTCGACGACCTCTCCGCGGGCCGCCTCTCGAACGTCCCTGCCGACGTGCGCGTCGTGGTCGGCGACGTGCGCGGACCGGAGCCCCTGCGGCTGCTGACCGAGGCGCGCTTCGACGCGGTCGTCCACCTGGCCGCCCAGATGGACGTGCGGCGCAGCGTCCGCCAGCCGCGGTTCGACGCCGACGTCAACGTGCTCGGCACGCTGCGCGCGCTCGAGGCGGCGTGCGACGCGGGCGTGCCGCGATTTCTGTTTGCCTCGAGCGGTGGCGCCGGCTACGGCGAGACCGACGTGCTCCCGACCCCGGAGTCGCACCCGACGCGGCCGATCTCACCCTACGGCGCCGCGAAGATCGCGTGCGAGACGTATCTGCAATGCTTCTCTGGCCTCCGCGGGGTCTCGACGATCGCGCTGCGCTTCGCGAACCTCTATGGCCCGCGGCAGGATCCTCACGGCGAGGCGGGGGTCGTCTCGATCTTCGCCGGCCGCCTGCTCGCGCGGCAGCGCTGCACGATCTTCGGGGACGGCGGCTCGACCCGCGATTATCTCTTTGTCGACGACGCGGTGCGCGCCACGCTCGCGGCGCTCGACCGACCGGTCGAGGGCGTGTGCAACGTCGGCAGCGGACGCGCGACCTCGATCGCAACGCTGCACGGCGCGATCGCCCGGGCCTGCGGCGCGCCGGATGCGCCGCTCCTCGCGCCGGCGCGCGCGGGGGAGCAGCGCCACTCCGTGCTCGACGTCAGCCGCGCGGCGGTCGCCCTCGGCTTCGCGCCGGCCATCGGCCTCGACGAGGGGCTCGCGCGAACCGTGGAGTGGATCCGAGGCGGCTGATCGCACCCGCAGCCTGTCTGGCGCACGGCGGCGAATGCTGTTACACGAGCCAGCCTTCGAGGCCCCGAAATGCCCGCCGAAAACGCACACATCCGCAATTTCTCGATCATCGCGCACATCGATCACGGCAAGTCGACGCTGGCGGACCGACTGCTCGAGACGACCGGCACGATCTCGAGCCGCGAGAAGCAGGACCAGATCCTCGACAGCATGGATCTGGAGCGTGAGCGCGGCATCACGATCAAGGCGCAGACCGTCCGGATGAACTACCGGGCGAAGGACGGGAAGGACTACGTCCTCAACCTGATCGACACGCCCGGCCACGTCGACTTCCAGTACGAGGTCTCGCGCTCGCTCGCTGCCTGCGAGGGCGCGCTGCTCGTGGTCGACGCGACCCAGGGCGTCGAGGCGCAGACGCTCGCCAACGTCTACCTCGCGCTCGAGCACGATCACGAGGTCATCCCGGTCATCAACAAGGTCGATCTGCCCAGCGCCGACGTCGCCGGGACGAAGGCCGAGATCGAGGAGATCATCGGCCTCGACGGCAACGGCGCGGTCCCGGCCTCCGCCAAGGAGGGCCTCGGGATCACCGACATCCTCGAGGCGGTCGTCGCGCGGATCCCGCCGCCGGCCGGCTCGCCCGACGCGCCGCTGCGCGCCCTGATCTTCGACTCCTGGTACGACAGCTACCGCGGCGTGGTGATGCTGGTCCGGGTCTTCGAGGGCCGGCTCGCCGCGAAGCAGATGATGAAGCTCTGGAGC
>CAYHCR010000657.1:0-3190 GCA_964354895.1 uncultured Myxococcales bacterium
AGGCGTGATCGAGCAGCTCGCTGACGGTCTCGCCGCCGCGGATCCCGCGCGGTCGGGCCTCGCGCGCGCCCTCGAACTGCGCGAGGATCCCCTTCGTTCCGCTGGACTTCGCCATGGCCTACCTCCCGAGCGCGCGGCACCCTAGCCGAGTCGGCGCCGATGTTCGACGCCGCCTGGCGGGGGCGTCCGGGGCGCTGCTGTGCGCCCTCCCCTCGACGGCCAGCGCGACCGAGGACGCGGCCCGCGGCGAGCTCTACACCGGCTTCCTGGGCCACGCGCTCGCGCTCACGCCGTCGTTCGGCTTCGGCGCGCAGGGACCGCTTCCCGCGCTCGAGCTCTCCTGGGGGCCCGTCGTGCGGACGTTCCGGCCGGTGCTGGCGCTGGCGTCGATCGGCCTGCTCGTCGAGCCCGATCGCG
The DNA here is from genome assembly GCA_964354895.1 of uncultured Myxococcales bacterium. GTDB lineage: Bacteria > Myxococcota > Myxococcia > Myxococcales > Vulgatibacteraceae > CAYHCR01. The sequence goes on from CAYHCR010000657.1 coordinate 418, forward strand.
CCCGCGGCGTGCAGCTCTGCGCGGTCGTCGGCCCGCTCGGCGGTGGCGCGGGCTTCGACGCGGACGGGCCGCTGTTCTCCGCGCTGATCGCGCTGCCGCCCCCGCTGCTGACCTTCGTCTCGTGGGACGGCGCGGTGGGCGTCGCGGCGAGCCCCCGGTTGCGCTGGACCTTCCGCGGCGATGGTCGCGACGAGCCGATCGCCGAGCTCGGCCTGTCGGTCTGGCTCGATCTCGGCGCCATCGCGGCCGAGCCGCTCGACGGCCCGCCGCCGCGTTGAGGGATTTCCCCTACACCTGAATCGGCCGCGCGCCGCGGTCGTCCGAGCGCTCGATGAGACCCTCCACGCTGCCACTCGCCGTCGCTCTGCTCCTCCCGGCCCTCCCTGCCGCAGCGAAGGACGAGCTGCCGCGCTTCGGGGACGTCACGTTCGGCGTCGGCCTCGCCGGCACCGCGACGCCGCTCGTCCCCGGGTCACAGGACGTGCTGCTCTCGCCCGCGCTCGTGCTCGACGTGAACCTGCTGACGCCAATCTTCGTGACCGGCGGCGTTCATGGCGGCGTCGACGCGAGCGGCCCGATGATCGGCTGGGACGCCACGCTCGGCGGCGTCATCGGCGGCGGCATGACCCAGCACGGCGATGGCCGCGCGACCGGCGACCTCTTCCTCGGCCTGCCCATCCCGATCGGCGACGACGGGGTCTACCTGCAGCTCTTCGCGCGCGGCGGCCCGTACCTCGACTCGATGAACGAAGGCTGGGTGAGCGCCGGCCTCGAGGTGAAGTACAGCAGCTGGTGGGACCGGGTCTGCTGCGATCCGCCGCCGAAGAAGAAGAAGAGCGTCAAGCGGCCGGGCAAGAAGCGACCCGCGCCTGACGCGGACGACGGCTACGAGCCGGCGCCGGGGCCGTACAAGCCGCCCAAGAAGGCGCCGCCGCCCAAGTACGCACCGAGGCCCCGCAAGCGGTTCTGACGCAGGACCGGCGTCTGGTCAGCCGCGCAGCTTCCCGCGCGGCGCGACCGGCGCCTCGTCGGTCCGGACGGCGGCGAGATCGGGCGACGTGTCGCGGAGCCGTGCGGCCGCGTCGGCGGTCGACGACGGAACGGCGCTCGGCTGCGCGGCGAGCCGGGACGCCTCCGCCAGCAGCGAGGGGAAGCGATAGACCAGCGCGCCCGCCTCGCTCACGTCGAGCTCCGCGTGGCCCTCCCGCTGAAGCCGCCGCAGGACGCGATCCGCCGATTTCACCGCGAGCCCCGTCCCGACCGACGCCGTCAACGCCGACGCGATCCCGCCGTTCTTCAGCGCGAAGGAGACGACCGCGCGCTCCTCCTCCGCCTCCGTCTCCGCGGCGAGCCCCCGCTGCACGAAGAACGTCCAGGCGACGCCAAAAAAGATCGGCGCGAGGCCCAGCAGCGAGGCGATCACGAGCTCCGTCGGGTTTCGCGGACCGAAGCGAGGGACCCGCTCGAGCGCCGCGGCCAGCGTGATCCCGCCCCAGAGGATCGCTCCGCCCGCGAGGAGCTGCTGCGCCCAGAGCAGCGCCCGCCTCACGACGGGATCACGGGCAGGCCGGGGATCGGCAACGCCTGGAAGAAATTCACGCGGCGGCTCAACGTCGCGAAGAGCGAGCTGCGCGCGTCGAATCGGAGCCCGAGCCGCTCCGCGGGCCGCTCGGCCATGACGAGCGCCGACAGCAGCACCCACGCGAAGAAGAGCGCCCTCGCCGCGCCGACGAAGGCGCCCGCACCGCGGTCGACAGCGCGCACCTCGCCGTCGCGCGTGAGGCTCCAGGCGAGCGCCCGCGCGGCGATCCGGAAGAGGACGAAGAGACCGACGAAGGCGAGGCTCGAGGCCGCTACGCTCGAGAGGGACGGGGGCCAGCCGGTGCGCGCGGAGAGCGGGCCGGCGAGCGCCGCGCCGATCGGCCGGCCGAGGAAGGCACACGCGACGCCCGCGCCGAGCCGGAAGAGCTGCTCAAGCGCGCCCGACTGGGCCCCGAAGAGCGCGGTCCCCAGCACCACGACGGCGACGATCACGTCGAGGGCCACCGGGCGTCACTTCCCGCCGATGGTGATCGGCTTGGGCTTGATCTTCTTCTGCGCCTCTTCGAGCTTCTGCTTGAAGATCGCGTTCTGCGCCTCGTACATGAGCGCCATCTTGAAATTCCGCTCGGCCGCCTCGAAGCGCCCGCCCGAGAGATCAGCGGCGCCGAGGTTGTAGAACTTGCGGCCGTTCGGCGTCTTGCCGATCTCCTCTTCCTTGGCCTTCTTCGCCTCCTGCTCGGTCGCCTCCGTGTAGCGCAGCTTCGCAGCGCGATCGGGGCCCGAGACGTCGGCGAGGTACTTGTTGCGCTTCTGGTCGTCACGCAGGACCGAGTACGCCTCGGTGATCCGCTTGTAGACCGTGTGGACGTGCGCCTTGAGCGCCTCGTCCGTCGTGTGGAAGATCTTGTCGGGGTGGTAGTCGCGCGAGCCGCGGTAGTAGGCCGCCTTGATCTCACCCGGCGTCGCGGTCCGGGCGAGCTTGAGCACCTCGAAGTAGTCCATCGTGTCGAGGATCTGCGCGAGCGCCTCGGCCTCGAGCGCGAACACGTTCAGGTCTGCAGCCACGGCCGGTCACTCCCCCCGCGCCAGGCGCGTCGCGTGCGTCTTCATCGTGCTCTTCTCGATGTCCTCTTCCGTCAGGCCGCTCGAGAGCGAGATCGCGGTCTGCGTCCGCTGGCCGGTCTCCAGATCCGTCGCGGAGACGTTGACGAGGCCGTTGGTGTCGATCTCG
>CAYHCR010000658.1:0-3190 GCA_964354895.1 uncultured Myxococcales bacterium
GGGGCGTCGCGCGCGAGCTGGTCGCGGCGACGGGGCTCTCGCTGCGCGCGCGGACCTCGGGGCCGGACGAGACGGGCGCGGCGGCAGAGGCGCAGATCGCGGTCTTCACCGAGGCGCCGGCGCGGTGCGCGCGCTACGCGGCCCGCGTGGTCGAGGGCGTCACGGTCGGGCCGAGCCCGCGATGGATGCAGGGACGGCTGCGGACCTGCGGGGTCCGCGCGCTCGGCAACGTCGTCGATGTGACGAACTACGTCATGCTCGAGCTCGGCCAGCCGCTGCACGGCTTCGATCTCGATCGCGTGCGCGGTGGGCGCGTCGGCGCGCGGCTGGCGCGGCCTGGCGAGCGGCTCGTCACGCTGGACGGCGCCGATCGCGCGCTCGATCCGGCGGATCTGGTGATCGCGGACGGCGAAGGAGCGCTCGTGCTCGCCGGCATCATGGGCGGCGAGGGCAGCGGGGTGAGCGACGCCACGTCGCGGGTGCTGCTGGAGGCTGCGAACTTCGCGGGGGCGGACGTCCGCCGATCCTCCCGCCGCCACGGGCTCTCGAGCGAGTCGTCACACCGCTTCGAGCGCGGGGTCGATCCGCACCTCGTGCCGCGCGCGCTCGACCGGGCCGCACAGCTGCTCGAACAGCTCTGCAATGGGGCCGAGACCCGGCGCGGGATCGTCGACGCGTGGCCCGCACCGCCGCCGCAGGTGGAGGTCCGGCTGCGCTGGGCGCGGGTCGATCGCCTGCTCGGCGTGACGGTGCCGCCGGGTGACTCGCGGCGGGTGCTGATCTCGCTCGGGTTGCAGGCGACGCGCGAGGACGGCGAGGGCGCGACGTTCACCGTCCCGACCTCCCGGCCGGATCTCACCCGCGAGGCGGATCTGATCGAGGAGGTCGCCCGGCTCCGCGGGTTCGACGCGATCCCGGAGACCTTGCCGACGACCGGCTTCGCGCCGGTCTCCGACGCGCCCGAGCAGCGCCTCCAGGCCGCGCTGCGCGAGGCGCTCGGCGCGGCGGGGCTCAGCGAGGTCCTGAACTATTCGTTCGTCGATCCGGCGCGGCTCGCGTCGCTCTCGGCGCCCCCGCCGCTTCGGCTGAAGAACCCGATCGCCGAGAACCTGGCGGTGATGCGCACCACGCTCGTCGCGGGTCTGCTGGAGAACGTGCTCTTCAACCGCAACCGCGAGAGCGGGGCGCTGCGGCTCTACGAGATCGGCCGCGCCTATCTCCCGGAGGCGCAGCGCGATCAGCCCGTGGCGGAGCCGCTCCGGGTCGCAGGCGTGCTCACCGGCCGCGCCCGGCCGACGGCCTGGACGGAGGGCGATCGCGCGATCGACCTCTGGGACGTCAAAGCCGTGGTCGAGGTGCTGCTCGCGGCGGCCGACGTCCGCGCCCCCCGGTACGAGGCCGTCGAGGTGCCACACCTGCATCCAGGCGCGGCCGCAGAGGTGTTCGCGGGCGCGCGCTCGCTCGGCACCTTCGGCGAGCTTCATCCGGCCGTCGCCGACGGCCTCGGCCTCCCGCGCGGGCTCTTCGTCTTCGAGCTCTCCCTGCAGGCGTTGCTCGAGGGGGCCTCGCCGCGGCCCAGCTACGCGCCGCTGCCGCGCTTCCCGGCGGTGCTGCGCGATCTCGCGATGGTCGTCGACGCGGCCGTGCCCGCGGCGCGTGTCATCGAGGTGCTCGGCACGGCGGCGCACGGCGGCCTGCTCGAGGCGGCGACGCTCTTCGACATCTACGAGGGGGCGCAGGTCCCGGCCGGCAAGAAGAGCCTCGCGTTCGCGCTCCGCTACCGCGCGGCTGATCGGACGCTCAAGGACGAGGAGGTGCAGGCGGCCCACGGCGAGCTCCTCCGCGCCCTCGAGCGGGAGCTCGCGGCCCAGCTCCGCGCGTGACCATCGAGGTCCACGGGGAGGCGCCGGCCAGACCTTCGACGCCTCCGTCCCGGCTCGCGCCGATCGCGCTGGCGGTGGGGCTCGTCGCGCTCGCAGTGGCGTGGGTGCCCGGCCTCGGCGTCGCCATCGGCGGCGGGGCGCTCGTGCTCGCAGTCGCGGCGAGGCGCCGCGGGGGCACGGGACCTCTCGTCCTGGGCGCCGTCGCGAGCGCGCTCGGGCTCGCGTTCACGCTCGCGTACGGTGCCTGTACGCCGAGCGGGCCGGTCGAGCCGCTCGGGCCCTGGCCGGCCTTCGAGGCCGCGTTCACGAGCCCAGCGGGGCCGTGAACTGCCGCGCCTGCGGCTTGACAGATCGAAGACCCTGCGCGACGATCCGCTCCAAGGTCTCAGACTTCCTTGAGAAATGGCGCTCGGGGGCGTGGCCGCCTCCGGGGAGGCAGGTCGAAGCAGCCACGGCGCGAGAGGCAGGGGCGGGTCATGACGAAGGCCGACATCATCGAGAACGTCTACACGACCGTAGGCTTCTCCAAGAAGGAGTCCGCCGAGATCGTCGAGCTGGTCTTTGACACGATCAAGGTGACGCTCGAGCGGGGCGAGAAGATCAAGATCTCGGGCTTCGGCAATTTCCTGGTGCGCGAGAAGAACTCGCGGGTCGGCCGCAATCCGCAGACCGGCGCCGAGATTGAGATCAGCGCGCGGCGGGTGCTGACCTTTCGGCCGTCGCAGGTCCTGAAGAACGTCCTGAACGCCGTGCTCCTGGCGGAGCAGGCTGCGGCCCTGGCGGCGGCGACGTCGCGAGGCGAACCAGGCGGCTCGGCGCTCTGAGCTGCGGGCAAGGCTTGACGCCGCGGACGCGCTCGCGAGGCTTGACGCCGCGGACGCGCTCGCGAGGCTTGACGCCTCGACCCGAGCCAACTACAAGGCGCCCGTCCGCAGCGATGCGGGCGAATCCCAAGCACCGGTTCGGAATTGTCGGGGCGTAGCGCAGCCTGGTAGCGCACTTGCTTGGGGTGCAAGTGGTCGCAGGTTCAAATCCTGTCGCCCCGACCAACGGAGGGCGCGGACGCTTCGGAGGCTTGCCTCCCGCGCCGCGCCCTTCGTCTTTTGTCGCCGCTGCAGGCGAGGTCGGACCGGTCTCCCCAAATGGAGCTGACCCCGCGTTCTTGAGCGGTGCGTCTGAATCAGGGCAACCCGACCTTCGAGAGGATGCCCGATGAATCCGCTTGAGAACGCCCGTCCAGGGCGCGACGGCGCGAACGATCCCGAACGGGTGGTTCCGCGGCTGTGGTTGAGGCGAGGTGCGATCCG
>CAYHCR010000659.1:0-3178 GCA_964354895.1 uncultured Myxococcales bacterium
GGTCCGCGTTGCCCGGGAAGGTGGTCAAGGAGGCCGAGCTCGCGCGGATGGCGGTCGCGCTGGAGCGGCTCCGCACCCTCGACCGCGGTGGGGTCGCGCCCGACACCGTGCTCTGCGTCGACCTCTCGGGCCTCGCGGCGGTGCGGCCGCTCCTCGAGCTGCCAGCCGCGCCGCTCGAGCTCCGCGTCTCCGGCGCGGCGGTCGCCGCTGCGGGCTTCCGACCGGTAGACCGGGATCGGGATGGAGTCCTCGCCATCGAGTCCGGGAATGGAATCGCGCTGACCTCGAAGCGCTTCACGGTCGCCTCTCCGATCCGGGTGACGCGCCGTGGCGCCTCCGGCTGCAACTGGACGATGCAGGCGCGCGCAGGCGAGACCGACTGGATCACGACGGCCACGGAGGTGGAGCTCCCGGTCGGCGCCGACGCGCTGCGGACCGTCGCGGCGCGAATACATGTATCTGACCCGGGTCGACCGCTGCGAGCGCGCCCGTTGACGTCGGGGCTCGCGGCCGGTGGAGGTGGTCGATGAGCCCGGCGATGCTGGCCCTGTCGTCGATCCTGCTCGCCGCTGAAGCCATGGAGGGCGATGCGCCCGGCGCGCTCGAGACCATGCTCGCCGACGTCTACGGGTCGATCCCGATGCTCGAGCACGAGGCGCTCGGCGAGCAGGTCGGGTTGCTCGCGAGTCGGCCGCTCGTCACGGCGGAGCAGCGCGCGCGCTGGACCGGCCTGCGCGCGCCCGGGAAGGAGCCGCGCCGCCCGCTCTGTGTCGTCGTCGGCGACGAGAAGCCACAGCTCCTCACGGTCCTCTCCGTGACGGCGAGCGAGGTCGAGCGGAGCGGGCTCTTCGACGGGCTCGCGCCGTTCCTCGGCTTCGATCTGAAGGCGGCCGGTCTCACGAACGACCCCGCCTTCCTGGCCCTCGACGCCGCCGAGCAAGGGCTGACGGACGATGGCAAGGCCGCGCTCGACGAGCTGGTCGAGCAGCATCGCAGGGGCCTCGTGAAGTTCCGCGTCCGCTTGAGCCGTGTCCCGGCGCCGGCCCGGACGGCGATCGCGCGGGTCGAGACCGACAAGGGGCCGCTCGGGCTCAAGGTGCTGCTCTCGGAGGCGCAGGCATTGACGGTGGACGACAAGCTGATCCTGGAGCTGCCGTCCCGCCGAACGCTCGAGATCCTGCTCGGCGCAGTGCCGCTCGCCGCGCAGGTGATCCTCTCGCTGACGAGCCTGACGGGCATGCCCCTCGAGAAGGACGTGCTCCTCCGGGCGGGTCCGGGCGGCTTCGTCGTCGAGTATCCGGCCGAGCTGCGCAAGCTGCCCGAGCTCGCCCGGAGCTTCGCGATCGTCCCCCTCGATGAGGATGGACGCGCCCTCGGCGCCGAGCAGCTCGGCTCGGTCGTCGCGAGCGTCCGCGTCCGGCGGCCGATGACGGGCCTCTGCGAATGGGAGCTCGGGCTTCGCGGGCTCGGCGTCCGGCAGAGCGCGGGCGTCCTCAAGGTCCACCGCTCGGTCAGACCGAGCGAGGTCGCCTCGCTGTTCATCGTCGACACCGACCGCGACAAGCTCTACTGGCACTTCGAGGATGGGGCCTGCAAGGGCGAGACGACGGTCGCGCGCGACTCTTCCGAGGCGGAGCCGGGTTCTTGTGATCACCTCCGGGTCGATGGCGCCCTGCTCGAGCACGCGCGCCTGCGGAGGGGCGCGCCGATCGCCTGCAAGCTGCGGCCGGAGAGGGGGCCGGCGTTGTTCCCCCGCCCGGAGCAGGTCTTCCGCGTCGTCAGCCGTGCCCTCGGGACGGGCGATGTATGGGTCGAGACGTCGGAGGGCCGGCAGGCGCGGGTCGCCTGTTCGTGCGTCGTGCCGCCCTGACGGCCTGCCGTGGAAGTGCCGCAGTCTCTGGCGATCGTCGACGAGCGGGGACGCTGACGCGCAAACGCAGCGATGGCCCCGGCTCGCCCCGGCTGGCATGCTCCGCGTTCCGGCGCACGCCAGGGGGCACCATGGGGCAGTTCCTCCAGCTCTTCCTCGACGAGACGGGCGACTTCGACGAGCCGACCGAGCCGGTCGCGGTCGTCGGCCTGCTGCTCGCGGAGCCGGCGACGCGGCGGTTCGACGAGGAGCTGCGCGCGCGCCTCGTAGAGACGGCGCCGCACCTCCCGTGGCCGCACCACGCGAACGAGCTCTCGCGACCGATCGGCCAGCTGCTCGCGCCGCTGGCCCGTGGGCCGCTCGGCCGGCAGCATCCGCACGAGCTGCACGAGGCGGCGCGGGTGCTCGGGCTCGAGCCGGGCGCCATTCGACCGAAGGCGATCGGCCGGGAGGGGTGCGCGCTCGAAGAGCGGCTGACGCAGGAGGCGCCGGCGCTCGCGGCGTCGCTGCACCGCCTCGCGACGCTGCACCGGGAAGGGATGCGGGCGTTGGCCGGCGCGCTCACGAGGGAATTCGGCCCGTCGGGGATCGCGGTGGTGGCGGCGTACGATCCGCCGCGTCGACGGGACGAGGCAGGGCCGAGCGGGGATCGCTACCTGACGGTCGTCGAGGCGCTCCTCCGGCGGATCGGTCGACTGCTGTCGCTGCTCGATGGGGCGCACACGTTGTTTGTGTCGGCCGAGAGCCGGGAGGTGCGGGAGCCGTCGCTCGGCGTGAGCGTCCCGCTGCAGCCGCGCCACCTGCAGGCGGCCGCGACGCGCGGGTGGGGCAGCTTGCCGAGGCGCGACGACGGGGCCGCGCCGGTCCGCCTCGTGTCGGACGTCGCGTCGCAGAAAGCAGTGCCGGAGGGTTATCGGGCGGGGGTCGTGCTCGCAGACTGGATCGGCGGACAGCTCGGCTGGATGCTCCGCTCGAAGCCGCGGCGCCCGTTGTATGAGCTGGCGAAGCGGGCGCAGGAGACGCTCGGCCTGCCGATCGTGCTTCAGCCGGTGGGCAGCGCGCGCGGGCTGCCGCTGCCTTGCGCGACGGGGCCCGCGGATCGGGCCGTGGAATCCGCGTGGGCGGGGGGGGCGTCGCCCGATCTCGAGGCGCTCACGCCCGGCTGGGGGCGGGAGCAGGCCCGGGCGGGGGTCGCCGAAGCCCGGCAGCGCCGCGGCGGAGGGGCGGCGTGGGCGTCCTGCATGCATGGGTCGCAGCGCTCTCGCTCGCGCTGCCGGGCGCTCGGCGGGAGGCGGGCAGGGGGGACAC
>CAYHCR010000660.1:0-3174 GCA_964354895.1 uncultured Myxococcales bacterium
CCTCGCGGTCGAGCGGGATGGCCACCGCCTTCGCCGCGTCGATCACGCGCTGGATGTCCGTCTCGCGGACCTCCTTGTCCTTGACCGCGACGATGCCCTGCGAGTTGAAGCCTTTGATGTGTCCGCCCGCGATCCCCGTGTAGACGGTGGTGATCTCGCAGCCGGCCATCAGCTCGGCCTCCTCGATCGCCTTCTTGATCGAGGCCACGGTCGACTCGATGTTGACCACCGCGCCCTTGCGGAGCCCCTTCGAGGGATGTGTGCCGATGCCGATGATGTCGATGCCCTCGTCGGTGACTTCACCGACGATCGCGCAGATCTTCGTGGTGCCGATGTCCAGACCGACGACGATCTCGCCAGCCTTCCGATGCGCCTTCATCCACCCTCCGTCCGCCCGTCTCCGGGCCCCGGGCGCGTACGGGCGGGCCTGGTCTCCCAGCGCCCATCCGACGCGTCGTGAAGCAGGAGCCCTGCGGCCCCGCCCCTTCCACACCGCCTCCGCCCTCACGGCGTCGCGGTCATCCTCTTGCCGGCGCCGGCCTTCACCGGCACCTTCGCCTCTGCCAGCCGCACCGCGACCCAGCCGGGCCGCGCGCGGTTGTCGAGGTGGATCTCGTCTGGCGTCATCCCGCGTCGGGCCGCTTCGGCCAGCACCTGGTTCAAACGTCCGAGCTTCTCCGGCAGCCCGCCCGCGCCGAGCCGGACGGCCGGGCCACGATCGCCGAGCCACACCGTCACGCCCGACGCGCCGTCGAGGTGCAGCTCTGCAGGCTGGAGCGCCGCCGGCAGCGCGGCGTCCTCCAGGGCCTGCAGCGTCTGGAGCACGATCGTCACGTCGTCCTTCGCCTCGTCGGGCGTGTCCCGGAACGAATCGCGAGACAACCCGGTGATCACCGGGAGGTCGTGCGGATCGCCCGGCTGCACGCGCTGAAACGGCTCGCCTTCGTCATCGAGCAGGTAGAGGTGGTGAAGCTCTACGAGAGCGACGGCGCGTCGCTCAAGGACGGTGACGATCACGCCCTGTGGAAAGTCCCGCTCGACGGTCGCGTCGCGGACCCACGGGTGGGCGCGCAGCGAGGCGGCCGCGCCCGCCACGTCGGCGCGAAAGAGATTGTCGCCGCGGTGCAGCCCGAGGAGCGCCGGCACCGCCTCGGCGGAGCGATCGGCGCCCTCGATCCGGATGCTCGCGATCGCAAACGTCTCCGAGGTCGTGAGCCACTCGTGCAGCGCGCGGCCGCCGAACCAGAGCGCGGCCCCCAGCGTCGCCACCGCGAGCAGCTTGGCCGTCCACGCCGCCGCGCCCCGCGCGAACGCGCCCGTCCGGCGGGCCTGTTCGGCCTTGTCGACACGGCGACGGTTGGACATGCGCGGCATCGTCCGGTAGCGCCCGGCCCCCCGCCAGAAATCGGCCTGTGGATTCGCGGCCGGCTAGGCTCCCGCGCATGCCGACCCTGACGCTCGACGGACGGACGCTCGCGTACCTCGACACGGGGGGCGCCGGCCCCGCCCTGCTGCTCGTCCACGCCTTCCCGCTGCGCGGCGCGATGTGGCGCGCGCAGCTCGACGCGCTCGCGCCCGGGGTCCGCGGGTTGGCGCCCGATCTGCCCGGCTTCGGCGGCTCTTCGCCGGGGGGAACGGCCTCGGTCGATGCCTGGGCCGATCGGCTCGTGAGACTCCTCGACGCGCTCGCGATCGATCGGGCGATCGTCGGCGGCTGCTCGATGGGGGGCTACGTCGCGCTCGCCTTCGCGCGGCGCCACCCCGCGCGCCTCTCGGGGCTGCTGCTCTCCGACACGCGCTCGGACGCCGACACGCCCGACGGCCGGGCGAAGCGCGACGCGACGATCGCCCAGACGCGCCTCGCCGGGACCGGCCCGCTCGTCGACGCGATGCTGCCGAACCTGCTGGCGAAGGCGACCCACGCCGAGCGGCCGGATCTGGTGGCGCGGGTGCGGGGCCTGATGGACGCCACGCCGGAGGGCGTGATCGACGCCGTACAGGCGCTGCGCGATCGGCCGGACGCCGGGCCGGGGCTCGCGGCGATCACGGTGCCGACGCAGGTCATCGTCGGTGAGCACGACGGCATCACGCCGTTGCCGCTCGCCGAGGCGCTCGCCGCCGCGATCCCGGGCGCGCGCCTGACGGTGATCGCCGGCGCCGGCCACCTGCCGAGCATCGAAGCCCCGCAGCCGTTCGAGGCCGCGCTGCGGGCCCTGCTCACGCGCGTCGGATGAGCGCGCCGAGCGGCCGGCCCGAGAGCGTGCAGGACCGCGCCTTCGGCGAGGCGGCGCGGCGCTATGTCCCGCGCTGGGTCCTCGAGCGGCTGGCCGACGGGCGCGCGCTCGAGCGCCCCGACGAGGCCGAGGCGGCAGTCCTGCTCGTCGACATGGCCGGGTTCTCGGCGATGACCTCGCGGCTGAGCGCGCACGGCCGCGCGGGCGCCGAAGAGACGACCGCGCGGCTCAACGAGTGGTTCGAGGCCGTGCTCACGCCGGTCTTCGCGCAGGGCGGCGACGTCACCTCGTTCGCGGGCGACTGCTTCGCGGCGCTCTTCCTGGGCCCGCCGGAGGAGCGACTCGCGCGCGCCGCGACGGCAGGACTGCAGATCGCGGCGCTGGGGCGCGCGGCGCGGATGGGGCTGGGCGACGGCACGATCCGCCGGTTCGTCGTCGGCGGCGACGCAGGGAGGACGCCGGTCACGCTGGGCGCCGCGCTGCGGCTCGCGGCGGCGGCGATCGAGGAGGCCGAGCCGGACGAGCTGCTCGGACCTGCAGGACCTGCCGCGCTGCTCGGGCCGCTCGTGGGCGGCCATCGCCGTGTGACGGGCGTCGCGGGCGGGGAGGCGCGCGCGCCGCCGCCGCTCGCCACGCCGCCGCTCGAGGTGCTCCCGGTCCTCGCCTCCTTCCTGCCCCGCACGCTGCGGGAAGGTCTGCTGCTGCCACCGCAGGCCGGCGAGCACCGGCCGCTCTCGACGCTCTTCCTGCGCTTCGACGGCGCGGAGGTCGACGACGAGGCGCGCGTGAGACCGGCGCTCGAGCACGCCGTCGAGACCGTCCGGCGGGCGGGCGGCTGGCTGCAGAAGATCGAGGCGGGCGACAAGGGGCTCGTGCTGCTGGCCTTCTTCGGCGCGCCGGTCGCGATCGAGGACGCGCCGGCGCGCGCGCTCGCGGCGGC
>CAYHCR010000661.1:0-3174 GCA_964354895.1 uncultured Myxococcales bacterium
CCCCAGAAGTTGGCAGAGCGCGCGGAGGTTGCCAAGGCGACGCCGCTGCGCGATCTTGCCTGCTTCGACCATGGCTGCCTGCCTTCGCTGCGGACACGAGCTTTCGGGTTCGCCGGCGCGCTGCGCGTGCCCGGACGGGCCGAGCCTTGCGCCGGGCACGCCGCCGTTCGATCCCGAGGCCGTCACGGACCCCGGCCCCGAACCCGCGCTGCTTCCCCCCGAGGCCGATCCCGAGCTCGCGCGGGCGCACATCACGTCCGGCGACACCGGCGTCGCGGGACCCACGTCGGGCGATCCCGATCAGCTCCTGCCCTTCGGCGTGATGGTCGGCGAGTACCGGATCGAGGGGCTGCTCGGCGAGGGCGCGTTCGGCGCGATCTACCAGGCGACGCACCCGGTGATCGGCAAGCGCGCGGCCGTGAAGGTGCTCCACCGCGACATCGCGGCCGTGCAGGAGATGGTGCAGCGGTTCGTCGACGAGGCGCGCGCGGTCAACCAGATCCGCCACAAGAACATCGTCGACATCTTCTCGTTCGGCACGCTGCAGGACGGCCGGCACTACTGCGTGATGGAGCTGCTGCGCGGGCGCACGCTCGCGGAGGAGATCGTCCTCAAGAAGCGGCTCGGGATAGAGGAAGCGCTGCCGATCCTCAAGGACGTCGCGCGCGCGCTCGCAGCGGCGCACGCCGTCGGGATCACGCACCGGGATCTCAAGCCGGAGAACGTCTTCCTCGTGGACGACGGCGAGGGCGGCTTCACGACCAAGCTGCTCGACTTCGGCATCGCGAAGCTCCGCCGCGACGACTCGAACGCGGGACCCAAGACCAAGACCGGGACCGCGATGGGCACGGCGGCCTACATGGCGCCCGAGCAGTGCCGCGGGCGGGACGTCGATCCGCGGACCGACGTCTACTCGTTCGGCGTGCTGACCTATGAGGTGCTGACCGGCCGGCGGCCGTTCGACGGCGAGAGCTTCGTCGAGGTGGCGTACAAACACCTGCACGAGCACGCGATCCCGCCGTCCGTCGTGATCGCGGGGCTGCCGACGGTGGTCGACCGTACGGTCGCCGCGATGATGCAGAAGGACCCGGACAAGCGGCCCGCGGACATCGGCCGCGCGATGGCGGAGTTCGCGGCGGCGCTCGGCCACCCGTCCACGACGGGGCAGCGGCCCGCGTACATCCCGGCCGCCGAGGACGACGCGGCGATCGCGGCGATGAAGCGCGGCAAGCTGCCCTACGTGCTGGCGGGCGCCGCCGCGGGCGCGCTGGCGCTGGCGCTCCTGCTGGCCTTCGCGTGGCCCCGCGCGACGCCCCTGCCGCCCCCGGACGTGCCCGCGGGCCCTGCGATCGCGGGCACGACGCCCGTGCCTCCGGCGCCCGAGGTGCTGGCGCCCGTCGCGTTGAACGTGCGCGGCACGCCGCTTGGCGCAGAGGTGCTCGGTCCCGACGGCGTGCTGCTCGGCCGCCTGCCGGGCGTGGTGGCGCTGCCGCGCTCGGAGAGCCCTGTGCGCCTCGAGATCCGCGCGAAGGGCTTCCTGCCCCAGACGCGCGAGGTGGTCCCGAGCGGCGACGCAGAGCTGGTCGTGGAGCTCGCGAAGCGGCCGAAGCGGCCAGCGGCCGACGACATCGAGGAGGCGTTCTGATGGCCCGGCGTGATCCGGCACTGCTGCTCCTCGTCCTGCTCGCGCTGCTCGGCGCGCCCGCGCCCGCGGCGGCCGGCGCCGACGAGGTCGAGCGCGCGAAGCGCTACTTCGAGGGGGGCAAGGACGCCTACGAGGCCGGGCAGTATCTCGCGGCGATCGCGGCCTTCGAGGAGGTCCTGCGGCTCGCGCCCCGGCCGCCGGTGCTCTTCACGCTCGCGCAGGCCTGCCGGCTCCAGTACGTCGTGGACAAGGATCCGGCGCGCCTGGAGCGGGCCGTGCAGCTCTACCGGCAGTACCTCGAGGAGGTCCCGCGCGGCGGCCGGCGCGATCACGCCGTGCGCCACCTCGCGGCGATGGAGCCGCTGCTGGGGCGCGGCAGCACCGCGCGCGCGGTCTCGAGCGGCCCGCGGAAGACGCAGCTGATGATCTACTCGCGCAGCCGGGGCGCGCGGGCGGCGGTCGGCGCGGCCGCGGCGGCGCCGGTGCCGCTCGTGCTCGAGGTCGCGCCGGGCGTGCACCGCGTGAAGGTCGAGGCGGAGGGCTACTTCCCCGACGAGCTCGACGGCACGGCGATCGAGGGGCAGCTCACGGTGCTCGAGGTGCCGCTGCGGGAGAAGCCGGCGCGGCTCGCGGTCGCGGCGCCCGACGGCGCCCGGGTCTTCGTCGACGGCCGTCCCGTGGCAGAGCTGCCCGTCGCGGCGCCGATCGAGCTCGCGGCCGGCGACCACGCGATCACCATCGTGGAGAAGGGCGCGCACCCCTTCGTGCGCACGCTGCGCCTCGGCCGGGGCGAGGAGCAGGCGATCACCGCGCAGCTGGAGACCACGGGCCAGCGCGTCGCGGCGAGCTGGCTCCTCGCCGGCGGCGCAGCGTTCGCGCTCTCCGGGCTGACGACGTCCGGGATCGCCCTCTCCGCAGAGAGCGACGCGCTGGCGATCGAGACGCGCCGCGATGGCGGGGAGCGCCTCGCGGCAGAGGACGTCAATCGCTTCAACGATCTGGTCGCGGATCGCGACACCTTCCGCTCGGTCTCGTGGGGGCTCTACGGCGGCGCCGCGCTGCTCTCGGCCGTCGGCGGCGTGCTCTGGCTCTCGGACGCCGCGCACGAGGTGATCGCGCCCGCGCCCATCCCGCTGCCGCCCGCCCCCGCGCCTGCGGTGACGCCGACGGAGAGCGAGTCGGGCGAGAGCTCCGTCGAGGCGTCCGCGGCGGAGTGACGCGCGGGACCGGATCGCCCCGCGGGTCAGCCCGGCGGTCGCTCGAGCACGACCCGCGGCTCGGGGCCTGCCGCGGGACCGAGGAAGACGCCGCTCGCATCGCCCGGCCCGCTCGTCTCCGCGTCACCATCGACGTCGAGCCGGGCCCGCACCTCGAGCGCGTCGGGCAGCTCTGCAGCCCCGTCCGCGACGTCGGCGTCCGTCACCGAGACCCGCAGCGGGAAGAGCGGAGCGGCCACGCGGCGAACGAGCCGCGCCGTCGCTTCGCCGGGCGCGCGCACGGTCACGATCAGCACCGCGCCGGCCGCGACC
>CAYHCR010000662.1:0-3173 GCA_964354895.1 uncultured Myxococcales bacterium
GGGTGAGGGTCGCGGCAGCGTCCGTCGCGCCGCCGCCGCCGCCGCCGCCGCCGTCGATGCCGCCGCCCGAGGCAGCGGGTGTCGCCCGACAGGACTTCGACTTCGGTGAGGCCCCGCCGGCCGATCCGTCGAGCGGCACGGCGCGGCCGCCGCCGCGCGATGGTGATGGTGCGCTTTGGCGCGTCCAGAAGGCGTCCGGAGAGACGATGGCGCCGATGCCGTTCGCCGATCTGAAGGCGCGCGTCGAGATGGGCGAGCTCGGAGCGGCAGACCTGATCGGCCGCGGTGACGAGCCACTGCGCGCGGCCTCGACGTGGCCCGCAGTCGCGTCGCTGCTCGGCCGGCCCCGCATCCGTCCGATCGCCGTCACGTCCAGCTCCGGCAGCTCGCTCCCGCTCGGCAAGATCGCGGCCGTCTTCGCGGTGCTCGCGTTGCTCGGCGGCGCCGGCGTCTGGTTCCAGTTCTTCCGGACGCCCAAGATCGAGCGGCCTGCGACGCAGGACGCCTTCGAGAAGCGGATCCAGGTCTGGAAGCTCGCGGTGCCGGATCTGGAAGGCACCGCCGATGAGCACTTTCAGAAGGGCCGCAAGGCGCTCGCGAACGACTCTGCGGAGTCCCTCCGCGAGGCGATGGAGCACTACCGTCGGTCGGTCCTGCTCGACCCGGGCCACTTCCGGGCGGCGGCCGGCTACGTCGAGGCCTACGCGATCTGGAACCGGGATCCGGGGGACCGGGAGGCGTACGCCGAAGCGCGCGACATCGCGAACCACCTCGAGCTCGTGGCGCCGCGCGACGCCTCGGTCCAGCGCGCGCTCTGCCACCTCGTCATGGCGGCGGAGACGCCGGATCTGCTGAAGGCGCGCGAGCACGGAGCGCAGGCGCGGCTCTTCTCTGGCGACGACGCCGAGAACCTGATGGCGCTCGCGCGCTCGTACATCCCGACCAACGCCGATCAGGCGGTCGAGTTCCTCGACAAGGCGCTCGCGCAGGACCCGAAGCTCAAGCGCGCCTATCTCTACCGCGGCTTCGCGAACGAGCGCGTCGGCCGCTACGCCTCCGCGATCGCAGACTTCGAGCGCCGGCTCGCGCTGGACCCGAACGATCGCGTCGCGCTCCACGCGGTCGCGCAGACGGCGGTCCTGGTCGGCGCGTACCCGAAGGTCCGCGCGATCTACGAGAAGCTGCTCGCGGGTGATCCGACGGCGCCGGAGCCGAGGCTCGGCCTCGCCGTGCTCGCGTACCAGATCGAGGGGGAGCCCCGCCGTGCGCAGGAGCTCCTCGACAAGCTCGTGCTGGAGCAGGAGACGCTCGAGGACGAGGTCCGCGGCCACGTCATCGCGCACGCCGCCGCCCTCGCCCGGGAGCGCGGCGACGCGGCGCGCGCCGTGGAGCTCACGAAGCTCGCCGACTCGCTCGGGGCCAGCTACTCGGCCGCCGCGAAGTTCCAGTTCGCGCTCGCCTCGCTGAAGCTCGGCAAGCCTGACGAGGCGCGCAAGGCGCTCGCGGCGACGGGCGGGCGCTTCGGCGACGAGTCGGATCGCGCGCTCATGGAGGGTCGCCTGCTGATGGCGGCCGGCCGCAACGCGGAGGCGCTCAGCGCGTTCGGCAAGGCGCGGGACTTCGCGCCGCGGCGGATCACGCCGACGCTGTTCCTCGCGTGGGCGCAGGCGAAGTCGAACGTGATCCAGCAGAGCTTTACGACGCTGCGGGCCGCGATCGAGGTCGATCCGGCGTCGACGCGCTCGCGTCGGACGCTGACGGACTACTACGAGTCCCAGAAGTCGCGGCTCGCGGGCCTCGACCAGGTCTTCGTGGAGCTCGGCCGGGAGCAGGAAGATCTGGCGCTGACCTTCGCTGCGGCGGGCGTGATCCGCTACCACCAGGGCGATCTGCAGGCTGCGGGTCCGATGCTGAGCAAGACGCTCACGCTGGATCGAGAGGCGATGCTCGCGCTCGCGTACCTCTCGCAGATCGCGCTGGATCGTGGCGAGGGGACCATCGCGCTCTCGTACGCGAAGGCGGCGGAGCAGGCGGAGAAGCTCTCGCCGCTCGGGTACTACCTGGAGGGCCGGGCGCTCGAGAAGCTGAAGCGGGACGAGGAGGCCGCGAACGCCTATCGCCGCGCGCTCGATGAGAGCCGGACCTTCCTGCCGGCGGTCCTGCGGCTCGGCGAGATCGAGCTCAAGCAGGGCAATCGCGCCGACGCCGAGAAGCGCTTCCTGCAGGTCTTCTCCGGCGACTCCGACAACACCGAAGCCAAGGTCGCGCTCTTCAGCCTCGGTCGGTGAGCGCGCGCGTGCCATGAAGGTCCTCGTCGTCGGCAGCGGAGCGCGTGAGCACGCGCTCGTCTCGGCGCTCTCGCGCTCGCGACTCTGCACGGGCCTGCTCGCGGCGCCCGGCAACCCGGGCATCGGTCGCCTTGCGAAGCTTCACGACGTCGCCGTCGACGACGTCCCGCGGCTCGTCGCGCTCGCGCGGGAGGAGCGCGTCGATCTCGTGATCGTCGGGCCGGAGAAGGCGCTCGTCGCGGGGCTCTCCGACGCCCTCGCGAGGTGCGGCATCCCGTGCCTCGGGCCGACGCAGGCGGCGGCGGAGCTCGAGGGCTCCAAGGCGTTCGCGAAGGGGCTGATGGAGCGCGCCGGCGTCCCGACCGCGGACTGGGCGGCGTTCTCCGAGGTCGAGCGCGCGATCGGCTACGCGCGGGCGCGGGGCGGGCGGGTGGCGGTGAAGGCCGACGGGCTCGCGGCGGGGAAGGGCGTCGTCGTCGCGACCTGCCTCGACGAGGCGGAGCGCGCGATCCGCGACTGCCTGCAGCGGCGCGTGCATGGCGAGGCGGGGGCGCGGCTCGTGCTCGAGGAGCTCCTCGAGGGCGAGGAGGCGAGCGTGCTCGCGCTCTGCGACGGCGAGCGCTTCGAGGTGCTGCCGCCGGCGCAGGATCACAAGCGGCTGCGCGACGGCGATCTCGGGCCGAACACCGGCGGCATGGGCGCCTACTCGCCCGCGCCCGTCGTGACCGACGCGATCCTCGCCGAGGTGCAGCAGCGCGTGCTCGCGCCGGTCCTGCGGCAGCTCGCGGCGGAGGGGCGGCCGTTTCGGGGCGTGCTCTTCGCGGGGCTGATGATCGGACGGGCAGGTGTGCAGGTCATCGAATTCAACGTCCGCTTCGGGGATCC
>CAYHCR010000663.1:0-3173 GCA_964354895.1 uncultured Myxococcales bacterium
TCGAGCGCCGCCCGCCGCGCCTCGTCCGCCTCGGCGAACGCGACCCGACGGACCTCCGCGGAGCGACGCTCCGCCTCCTCGAGCGCGCTGCGTCGCGCCTCGTCAGCCCGGCGCTCGGCCCGCTCGTCCGCATCGACGCGCGCCTGGCCCGCGATCCGCTCGGCCTCTTCGAGCGCCGTCCGCGAGAACTCCTCGTCGATCGCCCGATCCAGCTCGGCGTCGACCGCCGCTCCTGCGACGCTCGGCGCCGCGACGGAGGGCTCCTCCGCAAGCTCTGCCGTCTCGTCGGGGCCTGTCTCCGATGCTCCGCCCGACGGCGCCCCTGCCGCCGACGCCGACGCGGCCGCCGACGCTGTCGCCGACGCCGACGCTGTCGCCGCCGCCGACGCTGTCGCTGCCGCCGACGCTGTCGCTGCCGCCGACGCTGTCGCGGCCGCCGACGCTGTCGCCGCCGCCGACGCTCCCCTCGCCGCCCCCGATGGCACGACGACCGCCGAGCGCGCGCGCGTCCCGAGCTCCGCTGCGAGATCACCGAAATCCGTCTCGTCCGGGCCGCCGAACGTCGCCCCGTCCAGCGGTGCCGCGGACGCATCCTCGTCCGCCGAGTCCGCGATCGCCGCCGCGAGTGAGCCCGCGTCGCCCTCGCCGCCCGCGTCGCCCTCGCCCCTCGCGTCGATCTCCGCAAACGTGTCCGCGTCGCCCTCGCCCCTCGCGTCGGTCTCCGCAAACGTGTCCGCGCCGACCGCCTCGCGCGCCCTCGTCCCCGCCTCGAACGACCCGAAACGCCCGTCGGGATCCGCCGCCTCCGCCCGCGCGATCGCCTCCGAGAGCGCCTGCTGGGAGAGCTTGCCGGTCTCCCTCTCCGAGGCGGCCGCGGGCTCGTCCGCCCAACCCGCGCCGAGCGGCGCCGCCAGCTCCCTCCGAGGATCCAGCCTCGATCGCGACGCCTCGCGCGCCAGCCGCTCGCGCTCCCGCTGCTCCGCCTGCTGCCGGCGCAGCCGCTCGGCCTGCAGCTTCAGCTGGGCCTCCGCCTCCCGCCGCAGGCGCGCGTCCTCCTCTGCCTTGCGCAGCGCGTGGTCAGCGTGCAGTCGCCCCTCGTGCGCCGAGGCGAGGCGGCCGAGGTCGAAGATCTGCGTCGCGTCCCGATCGAAGGACTCCTCGCGAGCCCCCTCGGCGGCGAGCGCGAACGGATCCGCGGCCGCAGCGGCGACGTCGGCGTCGGCCCGCGCCAGCTCCGCCAGCTCGATCGGCGCGACCATCGTCGCGTCCGACCTCGCGCCGTCCGGCAGATCGGAGAAGAGATCCGGCCCGAGCGGGTGCTGGCCCGTCGAACCGGTCGGCGCCGCCGCGTGGACGCCGTCGCCCCACTCGTCGACCGTGCCGAAGAGATCGCGCGGGTCCGGCTCCGTCGCCGGCGCAGCGCCCACCGTGCCGGCCTGCCAGCCCGGCGCCGCGTCCGGATCCCCGAGCCGTGAGTCATCCGGGAGGCGCATCCGGATCGTTGCGAGCAGGGTCACCACGTCCACGGGCCGCTCGAACGACGGATCGTCCGCCCACTGCGCGTCGCCGTTCGGCGGCGTCCCGAGCAGGAGCACCGGCGCGTGCTCGCCCCACGGGTGCGCGCGCAGCTGGCGACGGACCTCCCCGCCCTGCCCGCCGTCGACGTCGGGCGCGAGCAGCACCAGGTCCGGCTCGTGCTGCGCGAAGATGGCGACGGCGTCGATCACGCTCGTCGCGAGGAGCGTCTGGTAGCCCTCCCGCTGCAGCGCGCGCTTGATGGCGGCGATCGCAGCGATGTCGTCGTCGACGAGGAGGATCCGGCGGGCCACGGGGCTCTCGGTGCGGTGCGGGAGGGCCTCGGATCCTACAGCATCGAGACGGGGTCGACGTCGAAGAGCGCCCGCGCGCCGCCGGTCAAGGTGCCGGCCACCTCGACGAGCCCCCGCGCCACGCGCCGCGCGCTGCCCTGCGCGTCGCCCCGGAGCACCAGCTGGTACCGATGGAGCCCGCGCAGCTTTGCCATCGGGGCCGGCGATGGCCCGAGGATCTCGACGCCCCGCTCGCGGCTCTTCCGGGCCGCCTCCGCCAGCCGCCGCGCCGCGCGCTCGGCCGCGCCCGCGTCCTTCGCCTCGATCCGGATCGCGACGAGCCGGTGGAACGGCGGCCAGCCGTGCGCCCGGCGCCGCTCGAGCTCCCGGGCCGCGAAGCCGCGGGTGTCGTGCCCGGGCACCGACGCGACGGCGTCCTGCGCCGGGTGCAGGCTCTGCACGAGCACGCGCCCCGGCCGCTCGCCGCGCCCCGCCCGGCCGGCGACCTGCGCGAGCAGCTGGAACGTCCGCTCGGCGGCCCGGAAGTCCGGCAGCGCGAGCCCCAGATCCGCGAGCACGACGCCGACGAGCGTCACGCCCGGAAAATCGTGCCCCTTCGCGACCATCTGCGTGCCGACCAGGAAGTCCGCCTCGCGCCGGGCGAACGCCGCGAGCGTGCGGGTCAGCTCTGCAGCCGTCGTGACCGCGTCGCGGTCGAGCCGCAGCACCCGCGCCTCCGGGAAGCGTCGCGAGAGCTCCTCGTGGATCCGCTCGGTCCCCGCGCCGAACGTGATCATCGGCCCGCCGCAGGCGCAGCTCTCCTCGAGCCGCCGCTGGTGCTCACAGTAGTGACAGACGAGCCGGCGTCGGCCGAGGTGCAGCGTGAGGCCGACGTCGCAGTGCGGGCAGCGCGCCGCCTCGCCGCAGGTCCGGCAGACGACGAGCGAGGCGTGGCCGCGACGATTCAGGAAGAGGATCGCCTGCTCGCCCTGCGCGAGCGTCGCCTCGAGCGCGTCCGCGAGCGGCGCGGAGAGCATCGCAGGCAACGGAAGCTCTGCCGCACCGGCCGGCGCCAGCAACTCCGTCACGACGCTCGGCCCCGGCCTCGTCATCGCCGAGAGATCGATCAGCTGGACGGCCGGCATCGCGCGGCCGTCCACGCGCGTCGGCAGCTCCGAGATCGCGTAGCGGCCATCAGCGACGTTCTTGACGCTCTCGAGCGACGGGGTCGCCGAGCCGAGCACGATCGGCACCTTCGCCCGCTGCGCGCGCACCACCGCGAGATCGCGCGCGTGGTACCGCAGCGTGTCCTCCTGCTTGAACGACGGCTCGTGCTCCTCGTCGACGACGATCAGGCCGAGGTCC
>CAYHCR010000664.1:0-3168 GCA_964354895.1 uncultured Myxococcales bacterium
CTCGGGCGGCACCGGGGGCTCGGGCGGCACCGGGGGCTCGGGCGGCACCGGGGGCGTCGGCGGGGCAGGTGGCTCCGGCGGCCTCGGCGGCGCAGGTGGCGTCGCTGGCGCCGGCGGTGGCGCGGTGATCCCGCCGCCCGTGCTCGCCGCGCCGATCCTCCTCGAGCCCGGCGCCGGCACGGGCACACTCCGGATCCAGCCCGACCTGGCGCTCGCTGACGACGGCCAGCTCGGCGTCGCGTGGACCGGCGAGGTCGCCGGCGGCGCGCTCGGCATCCACTTCGTCGCCCTCGACGCGGACGGCCTCGAGCTCGGCGCCCCGGTGGAGCTCTCCGCCGCGCTGGCCGGCGGCCAGAACGAGCCGTCCCTCTGCGCGCTCGCCGGAGGCGGCTGGGTCGTGGCGTGGTCCGTCTCGCTCGACGTGGCGGGGGCCGACGGCGCGAACAACCAGATCCAGCTCCGCCGCCTCGACGCCGACGGCGTGCCGGTCGATCCGGCGCCGGCCCGCGTCCTGACCGAGCTCCCCGGCAACCACTGGCTCGCCGAGGTCGCCTGCGACGCGTCCGGCGGCTTCGCGGTCACGGGCGTGCGCCCCGATCCGGCGGGCGCGGCGTTCCAGGTCTTCCTCCAGCGCTTCGACGCCGCCGGTCTCCCCGTCGGTCCGGCGTGGGCGCCCAAGGACCAGAGCTCCGACGGCGGGCAGGTCTTCCCGGCGGCGGCCTTCGCTGCCGACGGGGCCGCGCTCGTGGTCTGGGCCGACACCGACGGGCTCGGCACGCCGCAGGAGGCCACGCGGCTGCTCGGGCGCTGGCTCGCGGCCGGCGGCACACCCGGTCCGCTCCTCGTCCTCGCCGAGGCGGCGGACACCGTGGACTTTCCGTGTGTCTCCGTGCACGCGGGCTCTGGAGCATACATGTCCGGAGCCACCCTCGAAGGCACGAGCTTCGGCGTCGGCCTCGCGCCGGGCCCGGACGATGCCCGGGCCGCGCTCGCGGCGTGGGAGCCCGCGTCGCCCGCGAGCTACGGCGTGGCGCTGACGGCCACGGCGCTCGCCGACCGGTTCGGCGCCGTCTACCTGAAGGGCACCGGCGCCACCGTCGCGCTGCGCGTTGCGCTCCTCGGGCCGGACGGGCCCGTCGACGGGCCCGTGACGGTGGCGACGGGCCACCTCCCGCCCTACGTCCCGAGCATCGACCACCGGGCCGGTGAGCTCGCCGTCGCGTGGACGGAGAACCTCGGCGGCGGCGCCTACACGATCCGGGTCGCCCGGTACCGCTGACGCGCGGCCCGGCGCCCGGTTCAGCGCGTCGCCCAGCCCGGCGTCCCGGCGGGCCAGAGCGGCGCGAGGTCCCGGAGCGCGGCGAGGAGCCGGGACGCGGTCGCATCACGCGCTACCGCACCACGACGACGTCGAGCGGGAGGAGCCTCACATCGGGCGAATCCCCGGGACCCACTGCAGCGAGCCGGGATGGGTGACCTGGCCGCTGACGGAGACCAGCTGGTGAGGGTTATGGACGAACGCGGCGCGCACCCGGGCACCGGGGAGCAGCTTCGCCAGCCCATGCTGCTCGAGCGCCGCCGCGAGCTGCTCCTCGCTGAGGCCCCTCGCGTCGAACTCGTCGCAGCCGGGCAAACGCAACAATCCATCCTCCCCGACGACCGCCACCACCTCGGCCGAGGCATGCCACTCGGGGGGCAGAGCGGGCGCGACCGCGCCGTCGAGACGAACCTCGAGGCTGGTTCCAGCGCCCGCGGTCACGGCGGGAGGCGGCGCGAGCCGTTCGGAGGGGAGCGCGGTACGTGGAACGGCACACGAGGCCAGGAACAGCAGGATCGCCGGTCGGATCAGGCCCCGCCCGGGAAACACGGCGCTGCTCGTGACACGCATCCGACACCTCATCCGAGCCGGGGTTGACGCCTGCAGCCCGCCGACGACTCTGACCCGACGGGCCCAACCTCGGGAGCGTCGCGCAGCGGCCGCACCTCGTCGCAGTCACCTCGGCTCATACACCGCTCGTTCGTGGGGCCGTGATCGCTGCCATACTTCGCGACCCCCAGCTCCGTCGCGCACGCTTCGGCCCGGACGTCGGGTGCTTCTGCACAGGCGGGCGCCAGGAACAAGAGGGCAGCGAGGAGGATCACGGGACGATCCACCCACGGAAGCGGGCAGGAGCGCAACCACCGGCCGCCGTGACCAGCCGCCGATGGGCGCTCCGGTGACCTGCTCCGCAAGGTCGGCAGGATCGCACGGGAGATCTTCCTGCGCTCGTCGCTCGCACTCCGCCGTCCGGATCGAACCGGGCGCGCGGGCGGCCGGGTCGCAGCGCGGCAGGCCGCTCGTGACGTCGGCGTGCCCGCAGGTGCGGCGGCTCGCGAAGACGTCCTCACACACTCGCTACCCCCGCCGGGCCAGCGGGGGGCAGGCGCAGAATGCGTGCTGAGGAGGTTGAATTCGCCCGGTTTCCCGAGCGGGGAGGCGCGGACGCTGTGCGCCTCCCGCCGGGCGTCCCTCGCCTGGAGCGGGCGTTCTACAGGCCGGGCGGGGCCCGCATTGGCTCGGCCTGGAGCAGCCGCTGGTACGGGTTGTGGGGGACGAAGTCGCGGTCGCCGATCGTGGCGAAGTGCAGGTGGGTCGGTGAGCGCCGCGCGTAGGCGTTGACGCCGGTGCGGCCGATCGTGCCGAGGCGGTCGCCGCGCGCCACGAGCTGGCCGGGCGCGACCGAGAGCACGTCGAGGTGCGCGTAGCAGGCGAGCAGGCCCTCGGACGGCAGCCAGAGCATGAGCAGGTTGCCGCCTTTGCTGGGGTCGCCGGGGGCCCAGCCGGCGTGCGCGACGACGACGAGGTCGTCGGCGACGGCGCGCAGCGGGAAGGGCGCGCCCGCGGGATCGCGCGAGTCGTGGTCGGTGTCGAGTCCCGCAGTCGGCGACCGCCCGCTATGCACGCCGCGACGAGTGCGAGTCCCGCCGCCACCGATCCGATTCGGCACACATCCAGACGTTGCCGGCTGCCGCCGCCGCGTCGAGTATCGGGCGCTCGAGGGAGGCCTCGTTCCGGAGCTGTTCGCCTTTGGCCGAGCTGGACCCCGAGCCCGACCGCCATCCCCCTGCGCGCAGATCGGCCGAGACAAAGTATTGCAGCTCGCCGAGGTCTTTTACGACGACATGGAG
>CAYHCR010000665.1:0-3167 GCA_964354895.1 uncultured Myxococcales bacterium
GACTGCGTCGGCGACTGGGACGCGACCGCCTACTCTCCTGCGAGCCCGCCCTGCCTGCGGCGCGTCGACGGTCGCGGCCACGCGCCCGAGACGCTGATCGGCGAGTCGCACTCGGACGGGGAGGTCTGGAGCGCGGCGCTCGTCCGGCTTCACCGCGAGCTCGGCCCGGACGTGATGGACACGCTCGTGCTCGAGCACCACTTCGCGCTCGGCGGGAACGCCAGCTGGGAGGACGCGGTCAGCGCGATCCTCGGCGCGGACTCTCAGCTCTTCGGCGGCGCGCATGAGCCGGCGCTGACGCGGACCTTCGTCGAGTTCGGACTGACGCGGATCCCGACGCCACCGAGCCAGCTGCCTGCCGTGCTCCAGACCGTCGAGGTGTCGCTCACGCCGACGCTCGTGAACGGCAACTACCGCAACGGCTCCGACGACTCCGTCTTCGCGGAGGTGCCGGGTGCGGCGGCGCTCCGCCTGCACTTCGCGCTCGTCGACACCGAGGTCGATCGGAGCTGCTGGAGCGGGAGCTGCGACAACGTCTACCTGACCGACCGCGACGGCCGGCTCTACCAGGTCCTCGGGGGCGACCGCCCCGAGGGCCTCACCTCCGTCACGATCCCCGGCGATCGCGTCCGCATCCGGCTCGTCTCCGACGGCTCGGTGAACGGGCAGGGCTACGTCGTGGACCGGATCGAGGTGATGGGCACCGCGACCTGCGGCGACGGGATCGCGACGACGGGCGAGGCGTGTGACGGCGCCGACCTCCTGGGCAACGACTGCGGCGCCCTCGGCTACCGCGAGGGCGCGCTCGTCTGCCGGCAGGACTGCACGGTCGACGCGACCGGCTGCGCGGGTGAGATCCGGTGCGGGGACGGCGTCCTCGATCCGGGCGAGGCGTGCGACGGCGCAGCGCTCGGAGCCGCGACGTGTGAGGCGCTCGGCTTCACGAGCGGCACGCCGAGCTGCACGGCCGCCTGCGCGATCGATCCGGCGAATTGCGCGCGCTGCGGCGACGGCGTCGTCTCCGGCGGCGAGGCGTGCGATGGCGCGCCGCCAGCGGCCGTGAGCTGCGTTTCGCTCGGGTTTTCGTCCGGCGAGATCGCCTGCTCGCCCGCCTGCACGACCGACACGGCGCTCTGCATCCCCGGCTGCGGCTGATTGACCGCGGGGGCGATGCTCCCTACCTTGCGCGCCTCGGGAGTCCCCATGGCGCGCAAGGTCTTCATCCACACGTTCGGCTGCCAGGCCAACGAGGCCGACACCGCGCGGATGCGCGAGGGCCTCGCGAAGGACGGCTGGGAGTCCACCCAGACGGCCGACGACGCCGACCTCGTCCTCCTGAACACCTGCTCGATCCGCGAGAAGAGCGAGCAGAAGCTCCTCTCCGCGCTCGGCCGCTACCAGCCGCTCAAGCGGGAGCGCGGCACGAAGATCGGCGTCGGCGGCTGCGTGGCCCAGCAGGAGAAGCAGGCGCTGCTCAAGAAGGTCCCGTACGTCGACTTCGTCTTCGGGCCCGACCAGATCGGGAACCTCCCGGCGATCGTGAAGCGCGTGGAGCAGGAGCGGGTCCGGCTCACCGAGACCGCGTGGCTCGACGCCTCGACCTATGTCTTCCCCGCCGCGGATCCTGCGTTCGCCGAGGGCAAGGTCACGGCGTTCGTCACGGTGATGAAGGGCTGCAACAACGTCTGCGCCTTCTGCGTGGTCCCGCACACGCGCGGCCGCGAGGTGAGCCGGCCGGTGGCAGAGGTGCTCGCGGAGGTCCGCTCGCTGGCCGAGGTCGGGGTCCGAGAGGTGACGCTCATCGGCCAGAACGTGAACAGCTATGCCGGCGGCGTCGACTTCGCGTCGTTGCTGCTGCAGACCGCGCGGGTCCCGGGCGTCGAGCGCGTCCGCTTCACGACGAGCCACCCGCACGATCTCTCCGACGCGCTCTGTGATGCCTTCGCCGTCGAGCCGAAGCTCATGCCGCACTTTCACCTGCCGGTGCAGAGCGGCTCGGACGCGGTCCTCAAGCGGATGCGCCGTGACTACACGGTCGAGGCCTACCTCGAGCGGCTCGCGAGGCTGCGCGCGGCGCGGCCGGAGATCGCGGTGACGACCGACGTCATCGTCGCGTACCCCGGCGAGACCGACGACGACTTCGAGCGGACGATGGCGCTGCTCGAGCGCGTGCAGTTCGCGAACGCCTACTCGTTCGTCTTCAGCCCGCGGCCGAACACCTCGGCGATCCGGCACCTCGGCGAGCCCGGTTGGGAGCTGCTGCCGCGCGAGGTCGGAGTGGCGCGGGTCGAGCGCGTCCAGAGCCTTGTCCGCGACCACTCGCTCGTGCTCAACCGCGCGTCGCTCGGGCGCACGGTGGAGGTCCTCGTCGAGGGGCCGAGCAGGTACGAGCCGAGCCGTCGCTTCGGCAAGACGGGCTTCAACCAGGTCGTGAATTTCGAGGGCAGCGCCGAGACCGGTCGCACGGTGCTCGTCCACGTGGAGGACGCCACCGCGAATTCGCTGACCGGGATCGAGGCGTCCCACCGGCCTGCGGCGCCGGCGCGGCTCCAGGTCGTCGGATGAGGGGCGCGTGGCTCGCGCCGGCGCTCGCGTGGGCGGGCGCGTTGACGTACCTGTCGAGCCTGCGCAACCCGCTCCCGGTCGCCGTCCCGACGCACTTCGACAAGGCGCTTCACCTCGGCGCCTTCGCGGTCCTCGGAGCGCTCGCGACGATCGGGGCGCGCCGCGCGTTCGGCCTGCGCGCGCCGGTCGCGGCGACGATCGCGATCTGCGCCTCGGTCCTCTTCGGCGGGCTCGACGAGTGGCACCAGTCCTTCGTCCCCGGCCGCGACGTCTCGCTCGGTGACCTCGCCGCAGACGCCGCCGGCGCCGTGCTCGGCGCGGCCGCCATCGTCACCGTCCTTCGCCGCTCGAGGCCGCCCGCATGATCCGCCCCTGTCCCTTCACCGGCGACGCGCCGACGATCCACGAGAGCTGCTACGTCGACGTCTCGGCGCAGGTGCTCGGCCGCGTGAGGATCGGCGCGCGCAGCTCGATCTGGCTCAACGCCGTCGTGCGGGGCGACGTGCACACGATCGACCTCGGGCAGGAGTGCAACGTCCAGGATCTGGCCTGCCTCCACGTCCTGCGCGATCGCTTCCCGCTCGTGCTCGAGGATCGCGTCA
>CAYHCR010000666.1:0-3164 GCA_964354895.1 uncultured Myxococcales bacterium
CGCCGGCGTCGACGGGCAGCGTGAGCCAGCGGACCGGGTCGACGTGCAGCCCTGCGTCCGTCGCCGCGCCGTGGCAAGCCGTGCTGGCGCAACGCTGCTCGACGATCGGCAGCACGTCGGTCGCGAGCGGCTCTGCCGACTCGTGCTCACACGCGCACCCGCCGAGGCCTCCGAGCAGCCAGGCGCACAGCCACATCCCCACCCATGGTCGCGCGTTCGCACGGTGCATGTCGTTCCCCCTTCGCGCGGGCCACAGCGCCTCACACGTAGACCGATTGAACCCCACCCGGCATGACGTCGGGCAGGCCATCGAGCTTGACGACGCAAGGGCTGCGCGAGCCCGGCAGGCGACGTGCGCGGCCGGTCAGGGCGACGCGACGGCCGCCTCGAGCGCGCCGACGAGCGCCTCCTCCGAGTAGGCGGCACCGCGCCAGCGCTCGTGGCCCTCGGCGTCGAGCAGGACGGCGGTCGGCATCGCGCGGACCTCGAACGCCGCCGCCGCGCGCCCCGCCGGATCGAGACCGACCGGGAACGGCAGCGCGGGCTGCCGCTGCAGCAGCGCCTCGAGCGCCACCGGATCTTCGTCGACGCTCACGAGCACGAAGTCGACGCGCCCCTCGTAGCGCGCGGCGAGCGCGGCGTGCTGCGGCAGCGCCTCGCGGCACGGCACGCACCAGCTCGCGAAGAAGTCCAGCAGCAGCAGCCGGCCGGCCGGCGGCACGAGCGCGACCTCACCGCCGCCGCGACGCGCGATGGTCGAAGGCCGCGCGCCGCCGACGGCGGCCTCCGACGTGGCGCAGCTGCACAGCAGCATCGACAGCGCGATGATCCGGCAGGACTTCACGAGGCGCGATCCATCCAGGCAGCGTGACGAAGCCGGCGAAGGCGCGCAAGGTGGCTTGCGACCCACGAACGCCCGCGGCACGCTCTGCCGATGTCCCCGATCCTCGCCCTCGTCACCACCGCGCTCTTCGCTGCAGCGGCCCCGGCGCCGCGCGCGCTCGACGTCCACCCGGCGCACGGCGGCGGCTTCGACGCCACGTTCGCCACGATGGGCACGCGCGCCGATCTGCGCCTCGACGCCCCCGACGAGCCCGCCGCCCGCGCCGCCGCGCTCGCCGCGCGGGACGAGCTCGATCGGCTCGAGGCGATGATGAGCGAGTGGAGGCCGGAGAGCCCGCTCTCCGCGATCAACGCGGCCGCGGGGAAGGCGCCGGTCGAGGTCCCGGCAGAGCTGTACACCATGATCGCCCGCGCCCTGGAGATCGCGCGGCTCTCCGGCGGCACCTTCGATCCGAGCTGGGCGGCGATGAAGGGCGTCTGGAAGTTCGGCGACGCGCAGGACGGCAGCGTGCCGGACGCCGCGACGATCGAGCGGACCCGGCGGCTCGTGAACCACGCCGACGTCGTGCTCGATCCCGACAAGCAGAGCGTGTCTCTCAAGCGCGAGGGCATGGCGCTGGGGCTCGGCGGGATCGCGAAGGGCTACGCCGTGGATCGGGTGGTGGCGCTGCTGCGCGCGCGCGGTCTGCGCAACTTCACGGTGAAGGTCGGCGGCGATCTCTACGCCTCGGGCCACAAGGAGGGCGCGCGGCCGTGGTCGGTCGGCGTCCAGGATCCGCGGGACAAGGCGAAGATCTTCGCCGCGCTGGAGCTCACGGACGCCGCGTTCTCGACGAGCGGCGACTACGAGCGCGCCTTCGTGAAGGACGGCGTGCGCTACCACCACATCATCGACCCGCGCACGGGCCGACCGGCGACCGCCTCGCGCAGCGTCACCGCGCGCTGCAAGGACGCGTGGACCGCCGACGCCGTCACCAAGCCCGTCTTTGTGCTCGGCCCCGAGGCGGGCGTGCCCTTCGCGACGAAGCTCGGCTGCGACGTCGTGATCGTCGACGCCGCCAACAAGGTCTGGGTCAGCCCGGGGCTCGCGTCGCTGCGGTGGACGCCGCCGACGCCGTAGCGGCCCCGGGGTGGGCCGCCGGCCGGATCAGGCCCGGCGCGGCAGGTCGTCGATGGGCGGGCTCCCCGCCTGCTCCCGCGCGCGCGTGAGCAGCTTTGCCAGCAGCAGCCCCAGCGTCGCCGGCCCGTCGGCCGGGACGCGCAACGGCCGAGACCAGCCCGACGCCTTGCGGCTGCAGACGAACGACATCCACGGGCGTGGCTTGGCGAGCAGCGCCTCGATCAGGCCGATGTACCGCCACAGATCGCGCTCGTCGAGCAGCCACTCCATCGCCAGCAGCCGCTCGCCGTCGCTGCCGTCGACCGCCTGCGCGACCCACTTCACGAGCGCCTCGTCGACCCACGGCTGCACGAGCACCGCGAGGTGCAGCCACGCCGCCGGCCCGTCGCCCCACTCACCGGGGACGAAGCGCCCGCGCCGCGCCGCGCGCCCGAGCGCCGCGTGCAGATCCGCCGCGTCCCGCAGCGGGAAGAAGCTCGCGGCCGGCCCGCTCCAGCCCTCGAGCGCGATGCGGGCCTCGGGCGCCCGCTGCTCTTCGAGCCACTTCTGCTGCGCCTGCAGGACGAGATCCAACCGCGGCCGTGACGGCGACTCGTTCCACGGCAGCTTCCCGTGGCGCCCCTCGATCGGCCCGAGCGTCGCGCAGAGCGGCGCCGTCCACGGCAGCAGCGCGACCATCGGCCGCACGCTCGCCATGGCGTCCACGAAGGCCCCGCGCACGACGTCGTCGCCGCCGTCGACCGCGTGCTGGAGCGCGCGGCCCACGACCGGCGACCAGTCGCTGCGCGTCGCGAGCAGACCACCGAGCCACGTCCACGCGGGCTCGCCGTCGTCCCAGCCGACGCGGACGACCGGATCACCATAGCCGCGCCCCTCCTGCAGCGACGCGAGCAAGGCGGCGGACAGTTCTGCTGCACCTGAGAACCGCAGCGCGGTCGAGCCCGCGCGCACTTCGATGGGCATGATCGGGGCCACTCCTGCCGGAACTACGTACCCTTCACCGCGCGCCGCAACCGCTGACCGAGCGTCACCACCACCAGCACGAGCGCGCCCGCCACGACGCCCACCGTCCCCTCGACGAGCGTCCCGACGAGCCACGCGACGAAGCCGTGCAGCTGCGCGGCGAGGCCCTCGACGAGGGGGGCCAGCGGCGGGATCCCGTGCAGGCGGATGATGCCACCGCCCAGGAACATCAGCGCGG
>CAYHCR010000667.1:0-3160 GCA_964354895.1 uncultured Myxococcales bacterium
ACGACTGCGACGGGCAGACGGACGAGGGCGCGTGCAACCAGCCGCCGGTCCCCACCTGCCCCGCGCCCGTGACGGTCGACGCGGGCACGAGCGTCGCGCTCGCTGGCGGCGGCGTCGACCCGAACGGCGATCCCGTCTCCTGCTCGTGGACGGTCGTCAGCCGCCCGGCCGGCGGCTCGGGCGTGATCGGCAGCGCCAACAGCTGCAGCGCGACCTACGACGCCGATCTCGTCGGCGTGCACGTGCTCGAGCTCACGGTGTCGGACGGTCGCGGCGGGCTGGCGACGTGCCAGACGACGATCACCGCGGAGGCCGTCGGCGATCTCTGGGTCGAGCTGACGTGGGACGTGCCCAAGGACATCGACCTCCACCTGCACAACACCGCGATGGGCGGCAACGTCGGGATCGCGGGCGCGGGCTCGGCGTGGATGAACAACACCGTCGGCGCCGACTGCTACTTCGGCCAGCAGGCTCCGCTGTGGGACGGCGCGACCCTCAACGACGACCCGTCGCACGACCGCGACGACACGGTCGGCACCGGCCCCGAGAACATCCGGATCAACGCGCCGGTGACGACGCACGACTACGACATCGGCGTGCACCACTGGTCGGCCTTCACCGGCAACACCACGGCGACGGTCCGGGTCTGGTGCCGCGGCGCGCTCGTCACGACCCAGACGCACACCTTTACGGCCGACGACATGTGGGTGCCTGGTCGCGTGCGGATGAACGCCGGCAACCCGGCGTGCACCTTCACGGCCGACGGTCGCGTCTTCAACTGGCCGTGAGCTCGGCTGCTCGGAGCGCGGTGCCCCGGCTCGCGGTCGCCGCGCTGTTGGTCGGCGCGTCGCTGCCCGCGGCGGCCGGCAAGATCGATCGGACGCGCGACGCGGCCAGGGAGAAGGCGGGCCGCGCGACCGGCCCTGGCGACGACGACGACTCCGCGGACGCCTGCGGCAGTTGCCTTGGCAGCGCCTGCGAGGTCGGCGTAGAGGTCCTGCAGTCGCCGCCGGCGGGGGAGCCCGGCGAGGCGCTCCCCGACGACGCGCTCCCGACCCGCGCGCCGCCGCCCGATCCGCCTCCTTACGTGATCGAGGAGGGTCGACCGCCGCCCGCCGTCGAAGAGGCCCCGGGCCCGTACCGCGTCGTCCCGGTCCCCGCGCCCGACGGCGGCCCTGACGTCGAAGGGCCGACGCTCCTGCTCGGCGGCGCGTGGGTCCTCGCGGACGAGACGCTGCTCGGCCTGCGCGGCCGGTTCTCGGTCCCGCTCGCGCCTGGGGGCTTCGGCCTGCACGGCGGCTGGGAGGGCTTCCACGAGCGCACCCCGGACGGCTGGGACGCGCTCGGCCTGCCCTCGCTCGGGCTGTTCCTCGGCAGCCGTGACAAGGACGTCGAAGGGCTCGTGCGGCTGCAGGCCGAGGGGCTGTGGCTCGGCCGGGGCGACTGGATCTTCGGCGGCGCGATCGGGCTCGAGGGCGGCGCGCGCGCGGCAGGCCCGCTCTGGCTTCGGGTCGAGGCCGGCAACGCTTTCTTCCCCGGCTTCCTCTCGCCGCACTGGGGCGCCGGGATCGGCCTCGGCGACGCCGTGCAGGCGCGCGCGGGCTGGCGCTGGCGCTGGCTCGAGGGCGTCTACCAGGGACCCGAGCTCGGCCTCGCAGCGACCTTCTAGCTCGAAGGCGCCGTCCTGCGCCGACCCCACAGACGACGACGCCCGCCGCGGCACGGGGCCGGGCGGGCGTCGGTGCGGCGAAGATCGAGCGGCTCCGCTACTCGAGCGAGAGCGCCCAGCGGTTGAGCTTGCCGGTGTCCTGCGCCGCCGTGTCCACCAGCTTCAGCGTCCACGCGCCCTTCGCGTCGACGCCCGTGAAGCCGTCGAGCACGAAGCTCTGCTTGATGTTGTCGCCGTCGCCGCCGGCGAGATCCCACACGGTCACCTTCTTCGCGCCCTTCTCGAGCGTGATCGAGAGGTCGCCCGTGTAGGTGTGCGTCACGTCGAGCTCGAGCGTCACCTTCTTGAGCGAGAGCGTGTCCGGGACGGTGATCGTGCGCGTCGCGCCCGCGGCGACGTTGTCCGGGATGTTCGTCGCCGTCGCGTCCTCGTAGCGCTTCGCCGTCACGGCCGGCGCGGCGTTGCAGCGCGAGCCCGAGGGCGTCCAGCAGTTGTCGCGCACGCCGCTCGCGCCGAAGGTCGAGTCACCGACCTTGGTACGGATCGCGCCGATGTAGTCCTTCCACGAGGACTTCTTCTTGTTCTTCAGCGACGACTGCAGCTTCGAGAGGAACGGCCCCGCGATGTAGTTCGCGTTCGCCGAGACCTCGACGACGGAGGAGACGATGTCGAGGTTCTGCCAGCCGCCCTTGCCCGCGAGGATCGGCGCCACGTAGTACTCGTAGCCGAGGCAGCCGCCGTACAGGAAGATCTGGTAGGTCGCCGGGTAGGTCGGGCGGTTCCAGAAGTCCGACGCGCCGAGCATCGAGTGGCCGTCGTAGGTGATGACCTCGTGGTCCGAGAGCGCGCGCTGGAAGTTGGCGAAGTTGCCCGAGTCCGAGAGCCCCGCGAAGTCCGTCGGCGAGTACAGGTCGACCTCGATCGTCACGCCGCCGTAGACCTTGCTCCAGCGCTCGCCGACCGGGCCGACGCCCTTCGTGTACTTCGCCGTCTTCAGCCAGCTGCTGAACTGGCGCATCGCCTTGAAGCCGGAGTCGTTCTCCGTGAGCGGATCGTCGTCGATCTGGCCGAACAGAATGACGTTGGTGACCTTGCCGTCCGCGATGAGCTTGTCGTACTCGGGGTAGGTGATCTCCGAGGGCAGCATCTTCGAGACCGTGATCTGCAGCTGCTGCTTGGTCGCCGTGCAGCCCGCGCGATCCGGCTCCCACATGTACCAATAGATGCTCGAATCGAGCGACATGTGGCCGTCGCCCTCCTCGGCGCAAGTGTGTCCGGCGTCGGCCATCAGCGAGTACGGCTTGAGCGGCACCGGCGCGGTGAAGACCGTGCCGACGTCCACGCCGTTCTTCGCCGAGTGCAGCAGCACCGCGTTGATGCCGCGGATGCGGAAGTGACGCCGCGAGCCGGACGGCCTGGAGGCCGCCTCGCGCGCCGTGATCCACGTGCCGTTCACGAGCCACTCGACGCGCTCGTCACTCGTGGCCTGCT
>CAYHCR010000668.1:0-3159 GCA_964354895.1 uncultured Myxococcales bacterium
CGTCCTCGTCGAGCTCGACGAGGGCGGCGGCGGCCCCCACGCCCGCGAGCGGCGGCGCGGCCTCTCTGGAGTCCGCGCCGAAGAAGAACGCGCGGCCGTCGTCGCCCGCAGCGACGAACGCGATCGGCGAGGGCGTCCGGGCCGCGGAGACGGAGAGCAGCGGCGCCGGGAGCGAGAGGGCGCGCGCACCTCGG
Organism: uncultured Myxococcales bacterium; assembly: GCA_964354895.1. Classification (GTDB taxonomy): domain Bacteria; phylum Myxococcota; class Myxococcia; order Myxococcales; family Vulgatibacteraceae; genus CAYHCR01. Next base: position 195 of record CAYHCR010000668.1, read on the forward strand.
CCAGCGAGATCCGCGGAGAGCCGCAGCGCGGGCTCGAACGCGTTGGTCCCCTCGATCGGCACGCCCGCGATGACACCGGCCGCGCCCGCAGCGAGCGCGGCCGCCTCGGGCGGCGCGCCCGTCGGCTCGAGGTGGCCTGCGACGAGCCGGAGCACGACCCGCACGCCGCGTGACGGGACGACGACCGCCAGCCGCCCGCCGACGATCGCTGCGGCCGCGGAGGGATCGCGGCTCGGCCGCCCCTCGCCCGGCGGCAGCGCCCACCGGGCCCCCTCGCCCGCCGGCCCCGACGAGTAAAGGTGCACGGCCTCGAGCGTGACCACCGCGAGCTCGTCGCCGGGCACGCCATCGAGCTCCCCGGCCGCGATCGCGAGCACGGGCCGCGGCAGCGTCGCGAGGCGTCGCAGCTCGAGCCCGCCCGCCGCGGTGTTCGTCGTCGGCGGCGCAGCCGGGGAGGCGAGGAGGCGCACCTCGTGCCCCGCGAGCCGTCGCGCCTCGATGACGCCGCCGGGACCCGCCGCTGGCAGGCCGGTGAAGAAATTCACGCGGCAGGGCGCGAGCGCGCCGGCGGCCGCGACCTCGAGACCGTCGAGCGCGACCGTCAGCGAGAGCTGCACGTCCGCACCGACCGCGTGGCAGTCGGCCGCTGCCACGACCGCGCCATAGCCGCGCGCGGCCAGGGCGGGCAGCAGCGCAGCCTCGAGCGCCTCCGCGAGCGGCGGGGTCGCGCTCTGCACCCGCACCGCCAGCACGCGTCCGACGGGTGGACCCCGCAGCGCGGCACGCTCCGCGAGCGCCTCCGCCAGCAGCTCGAGGCTCGGTTCGTCGCCGGCGCGCGCGGGCCCCGCGGCGGTCGCGAGCGCGATCCCGATCAGCCACGCGAGGCGCCGGCGGGTCCGGGTCATGGCGGCGACGCGCTCTCCTCCTCGAGGAAGATCGCGGCGGCTGCGTCGTCGCCCGCGCCGCCGGGCTCCAGCGCCGTCTGCGTCGGGGCCGAGCCCGAGAGGAACGGCACGCGCTCGGCGGGTGCGCCCTCCGGCGCCCGCAGCCCCGAGGCCGGGTCGATCGCGACGATCTCGAGCCCCTCGGGCACCGGGAAGTCCTGCAGGCTCTTCCCCGAGTGCGCCGCGCGCATCACGTCGAGCCAGGCCGGCAGCGCTGTCCGCCCGCCCGCCTCGCCCCGCCCGAGCTTGCGCTGGGCGTCGTCGAAGCCCACCCACGAGACCGTCGCGAGCGAGGGCGTGAAGCCCACGAACCACGCGTCGGTGCCATCGGACGTGGTGCCGGTCTTGGCCGCGACCGGGCGCGCGAGCTCCGCGGCGCCCCGCCCGGTGCCCTCCTCGACGACGGCGCGCAGCAGGTGCGTGAGCACGTAGGTCACGCCCGGATCGAGCGACGGCCGCAGCTCGCCCTCGGCCTGCAGCAGCACGCGACCGTCCCGACCGAGGACGCGCTCGACGAAGACCGGCTCGGCGAGCCGGCCTGCGGCGGCGATCGTCGCGTAGCCGTTGCAGAGCTCGAGCGGCGTGACCTCGCCCGTGCCGAGCGCGACGGTCAGGTTCTCCGGCTGGGCGCTCGCGACGCCTGCGCGCCGCGCGAACTCGATCACCGCGGCGGGGCCGAGCTCCTGCACGAGTCGCACCGGTACCGTGTTCTTCGAGCTCGCGACCGCGCGCCGGATCGTGATCGTCCCCTCGAAGGCGCGATCGTAGTTCTGCGGCCGCCACTGCGCGCCGGTCCACGGATCGCGGATCGTCTCGGGCGCGTCGGCGACCAGGCTCGCCGCCGTCCACCGGCGGCTCTCGATCGCCGCGCCGTAGACGAACGGCTTGAACGCCGAGCCCGGCTGCCGCTTCGCCTGCGTCGCCCGATCAAAGCTGGAGCGGCGGGCGTCGAACCCGCCGACGAGCGCGCGCACCCGGCGCGTCGACGGCTCGAGCGAGACCAGCGCGCCCTCGGCCTCCGGCTCCTGCCAGAGCTCGAGCTCCGGCCCGTCCTTGCCGATCCGCGCGATCGAGACGAGCGCCAGTCGGCCCGGTACGAGCAGCTCCGGGAGGGGCTTGCCCGCCCAGGCGGCGCCCGCGGCGGACAGCTTTGCCGTGGTGCCGCCGAGGTCGATCACCGCCTCCTTCGGGCCGCTCGAGACGACCACCCCGCCGAGCACCACGCCCGGCCGCGCCACCCGCGTGCGACCGGCCCGGAGATCCCCGAGCACGAGCCGCCCGTCCGTCGCCTCCGCGGCCTCCTTCGCCCGCCGCTCGCTCGTCGTCCGCACGAGCGCCTCGTCCGGGGGCGGCAGCCCGCCCCGGTAGCCGTGGCGTCGATCGTGCGCGACGAGCCCGGCGCGCACCGCGTCGTCGGCGGCGCGCTGCAGCGTGGCGTCCATCGCGACGTGGACCCGCAATCCTTCCGTCAGCACGGCGGTCTCGCCGAAGCGTGCGACGAGCAGCCGGCGCACGTGTTCGGTGTAATAGGCGCCGGGCGGGTCCTCGTCGCGCGCGACGACCGGCAGCGGTCGCGCGACCTCGCGATCGTGCTCCACCTGCGTGATGTAGCCGTTCTGCAGGAGCTGGCCGAGCACGTAGCGCTGCCGCTTCTTGGCGCGCTCGGGGTGCAGCAGCGGCGAGAGCCGGACGGGCGACTGCGGCAGCCCCGCCAGCAGCGCGGCCTCGCCCAGCGTGAGCTCGCGCACGCCGTGGCCGAAGAAGAGCCTGCAGGCCTCTTCGACGCCGTAGCGCCGGTGACCGAAGTAGATCTGGTTCAGGTAGAGCCAGAGGATCTCGTCCTTCGTCAGGTTCTCCTCGAGCCGTTTGGAGAGCACCGCCTCGCGCACCTTGCGCGTCAGCGTGCGCTCGGGGCTCAGCAGGAAGGTCTTCACGACCTGCTGCGTGATGGTGGAGGCGCCCGACTTCTGCGAGCCGGGGATGACGTTCTTCACCAGCGCGCGCGCGATCCCGGGGTAGCC
>CAYHCR010000669.1:0-3157 GCA_964354895.1 uncultured Myxococcales bacterium
TCGAGCTGGTCGGCCCGCCGACGCCGCACACCTTCACGATCGCGTCGACGCGCCAGATGGTCTACCTGAAGTTCCTGCCGGGCTTCACGGAGTCGCTGCGGGGGTTCGGGCTGCGCAACGTCGAGCGCGAGGTGAAGGACCGCATCCTCGAGGTCTGCCGGCGCGACTACGCCGAGTTCGCCGTCGAGTTCACCGACACGCGCCCCGACGACGCCTGGGCCGAGTACTCGGTGCTCGAGCTCAACGGGGAAGATCCCAACGGCGCCGGGCTCTTCGGCCTCGACAACACGGAGGGCAAGGACGACGGGAACGAGCGGCTCGACGACGTCATCGGCGGCCGGAACGCGGAGACGGAAGAGTCGGGCAGCTATGCGTTCGGGGGCGTCTTCCTCGACTCGTTCCTCTCCCTCTCACCGAGCGCGCAGCCGGCGAACGAGCTCGCGGATCCGCGCTTCGACGGGCTCTTCGGCGCGCTGCAGGAGCAGCCGGCCGCGGTCGGTGAGTACCCGACGGGCCGCCGTGCCCGGGAGATCGGCGCGGCGATCGTGGCGCTGGGCAACCTCGTGGGCGGCACCGTCGTGCACGAGATCGGCCACTCGCTCGGGCTCGCGCAGGTGCCCGGCGATCCCGCGGCGTTCCACGATCCCGGCGACGAGCCCGGGCTGATCATGAACCCCGGCGGGGCGCGCACCTTCGCGGAGCGCGCCGAGCTCGAGGGGCTGCGCGCCGACTGGTCGGCCTACGACCGCGCCTACCTCGTGGAGATCCTGCCGCGCGAGTAGGCCGCGGCAGCGATCAGAACGGGAAGAGGTTCGCGAGGGCGCGGCGCTGGGGGTCGCGCTCGGGCCGAAGGGGCAGCTCTGCGGCGATCGGCGTGGACCTCGCCTCCCGCTCGCGGCGGCGCTCGTCGCGGGCCGCGGCGCGCGCGCTCGGGGCAGGCGCTGTCGCGGTCACCTCGAGCACCTCGGGGGCGACGACCTCGTCGCCCGCCACGCTCTCGGCCGCCGGTGCGACGGGCACCAGGCGCGACTTCCACTTCTGGAGCGCGTCGGTGCCGCGGCCGGTCGCGCGGACGAAGAGGTCAAAGACGAACAGCGCGTCGCCGAAGTACGGCTGGCGCGCGAACGCGTTGGGCGAGCCGCGGCGGCGCCGGGACCCCGACAGGATCCGCTGCGCGTAGAGCAGCAGGCGGGCGCGCTCGGCCATCCGGCGCGGCAGGCGGGCGACGCGGACGAGCTCCGCGAGCAGGTCGTCGACGGTCCGTGCGGCGGCGGCGCTCGTCGCCCACGCGCTCTTCGCGGCCTCTTCGGGCGAGGCCTCGCGCAGCTCGAGCTGCTGCGGCCCGGGCTCCTCTTCGAGCTCGTCGGGGGCAGGCGGCGTCGCCTCGACGGTCTCCTGCGAAACTTCCGCCGCTGCCGTCCCTGTCGCGGCGGTCGCCTCCGGCGGGTGCGGATCGTGCGCCACGTCCGTCAGCAGCAGCGGCGCCGGCGCGGCCGGGCGGTGCAGCTTCGCCTCCTGCTGCGACAGGTGCGCGAGCAGGACGGAGAGCAGCACGTCGTCGCTCGGCAGCGGCCCGCCCTTCACCGCGTGGTCGAGCAGCCCGAGCGACAGGAAGACCTCGTCCGCCTGCTCTTCGGGGACGCGCGCGAGGTACTCCGCGACGGGCGGCAGCAGCACAGGCAGCGCGCCGCAGTCCCGCAGCAGCTCGAAGCAGCGCCTCGAATAACCGCTGCGCAGGAGCCGGAAGATCTCCTCGAGCACGCGTGGCGGGGCGCAGCGGGCCAGATCGCCCGCGTGCTTCTGCATCATCCGCCAGGTCTCGTCCTCGATGTCGAGGCCGCACTTCGCCGCGAAGCGAACGGCCCGGAGGATGCGGACCGGGTCCTCGCGCAGCCGCACGTCGGGGTCGCCGATCGTGCGCAGCAGCCGTGAGCCGAGATCCTCGAGCCCGCCGACGTAGTCGATCACGCGGCCGAGGACCACGTCGTAGAAGAGCCCGTTGACCGTGAAGTCGCGCCGCCGCGCGTCCTCCTCCGCGGAGCCGAAGACGTTGTCGCGCGTGATGAGCACGTCGCCCGAGACGTCCTCGAGCTCTTCGTTCGGGTTCGCGCGGAAGGTCGCCGTCTCGATGACCTTGTTGTTGCGGAAGAAGACGTGCGCGAGCCGGAAGCGCCGGCCGATCAGGCGGCAATTGCGGAAGATCGCGCGGATCTGCCCGGGGTGCGCGCTGGTGGCGACGTCGAAGTCCTTGGGGTGGCCGCCGAGCATGAGATCGCGGACGCAGCCGCCGACCAGGTACGCCTGGTGGCCGTGGTCGCGCAGCTTGTGGCAGACCCAGAGCGCGTCGGGATCGAGGAGGGCGTGGGAGATGTCGGGGGTCTCGCCGGCGGCCTCATCGAAGGCGACGAGCCAGCGACGATCGGCGGAGCGGGAGGGTTCTTCACGGGAATCACGGTGCATTCGTGGGCGGAACCTACGGGAGCGCGGGGGAGGGCGCAATGCGGACGCCCGGGACGAAGGGAGCCCCGCCGGCCTGCACGGCCGTGGGGCTCCCCGGGGCACCTTGGGTCCTGTGTCGGCTCAGCCCATCGGGCAGAAGATGTCCCCGGCGACCGAGACGGCCGCCGGATCCATCGTGCCGCCCGAGGTGTGCCCGAGCGTCGCCGCGACCGTCCAGCGGAGCTTCGGCGTGTTCGTCGCGGGATCCATCTGCATGTCGACGGTCAGCGAACCCGACGGGTTCGACTCGTACATCGCGCCGTCGGCGGTGCGGGTAGCGCGGACCTGCACGACCGGGTCGTTCGTCTGCGGGAGCGTCCAGGTGTCGGTCTTCGAGGCGTCGAGCGAGAGCTCCAGCGTCCAGTCCGTGCCCGTGGCGGTGAGGCCGAACTTGCGCGCCACGGGGTCGTAGGTGAGGCCGAGAACGCCCTCGATGCCATTGTAGGACGCGGCGGCCCCCAGAGAGGTGGGAGTGACGTTGTCCAGGGTGTCGAGGGCCTTCTGGACAGTGTCGTCGGCAGCGGAAAGGACGCCGTTGAAGGCCGCGGTGTCCGCGGTGGTGGCGGCGGCAGTTCCGCCGGCCGACGCCGCGTCGGCCGAGCGGAGCTTCCCGAGGATCGGATCGAAGGTTGCGCCCATGGGATCTTGATCCTCTTGA
>CAYHCR010000670.1:0-3151 GCA_964354895.1 uncultured Myxococcales bacterium
CCGTACGCGAGGCCGCCGGTCGGGGCGCTCCGCTTCCTGCCGCCCGCGCGGGCGACGCAGTGCTTCCCTGCGCCGCTCGACGCGACGGCCTTCGGCGCGGTCTGCCCGCAGGTGCCGCAGTCGATGACCGAGCCGTTCGATCCGGACGCGCCGGTCGTCGGCGACGAGGACTGCCTCACGCTCGCGGTCTTCGCGCCGCCCGACGTCGGCCTCGGCGACCTCCCGGTGCTCTTCTTCGTGCACGGCGGCGGCAACCAGGCCGGCTCGATCTCCGACGTCACGGCGGCCGGCGAGCGGCTCTTCCTCGGCGAGCGGCTCTCGGTCGCGACCGGTGCGGTCGTCGTGCTCGCGCAGTACCGGCTCGGGGGCTTGGGCTTCTTCGCGCACCCGGCGCTCACCGCCGAGGGTGGGACCGGCAATCAGGGGCTCCAGGATCTCGTGGCGGCGCTGGAGTGGACGCAGCGCAACGTCGCGGCCTTTGGCGGAGATCCCGATCGCGTGCTGCTCTTCGGGGAGAGCGCGGGGGCGGTGAACACGTGCACGCTGCTCGCGACGCCGGCCTCGGCGGGGCTCTTCTCGGCGGCGGCGATCCAGTCGGGCGCCTGCGTCTCGGCGGTCCCGCTCGCCGACCGCGAGCCGGAGGGCGAGGCGCTCGCGGCGAAGACGTCCTGCGCGGGCGCGGCGGACGAGCTCGGCTGCCTGCGAAACTTGCCATACGAGGCGCTCGTCTCGTCGGCGACGACCCCGATCGAGGTCGCGGCGATCGGCCGGCCCGAGTTCCGCTGGGGCCCGACGATCGACGGCGCGTTCCTGCCCGAGCGGCCGCTCGAGGCGATCGCCGCGGGCCGTCACCACCAGGTGCCGATCGTCGTCGGGCACAACACCGACGAGACGAGCCTCGCGTCGCCGCGCCTGCAGGACGAGGCGCAGTACCGCGCGCTCCTGACGGCGTCGCTCGGCGCCGGCGCGGCGGAGCAGGTGATGCAGCTCTATCCGGTGAGCACGTATGGCACCGCGCGGCTCGCCTACGTGCAGTTCAGCACCGACGCGAAGTTCGGCTGCCAGGCGCGCCTCACCGCGCGCGCGGCGACGCTCGGTAACGGTGACATACCCGTATACAGATACCTCTTCGCGCAGGGCTACGACTCGCTCCCGCAGGCGCGCCCCTTCGGCGCGTTCCACGGCGCAGAGCTCGGGCTCCTCTTCGCCTCCGCGATACGGCCGGGCTCCAGCGCCGCCGAGCGGCACGTCGCGCAGGAGCTCCAGCAGCGCTGGGTCGGGGTCGCGCGCACGGGCGCGCCGGATGGGGCGGGGCTCGTGTCGTGGCCGCGCTACGACGCGAGCGAGCGCCTGCTGCGGCTCGACGGCGCGCCAGCAGAGCTGTCCGGCTGGCGGGAGGCCGAGTGCGACGCGCTCGCCGCGATCGCGGGCTTCACGCTGCCCTGGCCGCCGTGACTTGCCGGGGTGCGGGCGCGTCGGGCAGCATCCCACGATGCGCCTGCGGCTGATCCTCCCGTTGCTCGTCGCCGTGTCCGGCTGCTTCCTGCTCAACGACGAGCCGCCGGACGAACCCCTCGAGGGCGCCGGGGGGATCCCGGCCTCCGACTGCACCAGGGACCTCGCCCGCGACTGCGAGGGGCGGCGATGCGGCGAGCTCTCGACCTGCGACGAGCCGTGCCGCGTCGATTGCCTGACGTGGCACGCACTCCCGCCGAGCGACGCGACGGTCCCGGCCGACGAACCGCCTCACGTGCACATGGCGGCCGCCCGCTGCGACGAGGCGCGAGGCGTGCTCTGGCTCTTCGGCGGCGACGACGTCGTCGAGATCGGCCTCGCTCCGTGCAGCGACCGTTCGACCCTCGTCGTACCGACCGGCGACCTTTGGCAGGTCCGGCGCGAGGAAGAGCACGCAGTCTGGACGCGCGTCGAAGTGCAGGGCGAGGCGCGCCCGTCGCCGCGGGCGGGCGCGCTGCTGCTGCTCGGCCCAGGCGGTTCGCTCTGGCTCTTCGGCGGCGTTCACATCACCGAGGACGAGCTGGGATGCGAGACTCGCCACGAGCTCCTGGGGGATCTCTGGAGGTTCGACGGCGCCGTATGGGAGCTCCAGCCGGACTCCGTCGGCCGCCCGCCGCCGAGGGCCTTCGTGCTCCAAGCCGACGACCCCACGACCGGTCGCGTCCAGCTGGTCGGCGGTGCGGCGGCGATCGACAGCGTGACGAGGTCAACCCCGGCGCGCGACGCGTGGGACTGGGATCCGGCGAGTGGAACGTTCGAGCGCGTTCCTGGCGACGTCTTCGATCCGACCCTCGAGGACGGTCGAGTGCCGCTCTTCACGGGTGCCGGCGGTTGGGCTGGGCCGAGCCGTGGTCGAGTCTACTTCGGCGGCCGTCTGGGAGATCCCAACCTGCAGGCCGGTCGGGTCTATGACACGACGACCTGGCAGCACCCGCCCGACGGTGGACTGCTCTCCCGGCTCGAACGTGTCTGGCTCCCGGGACCGCGCGAGCTGATCGGCGCAGCGAGCGTCCCCGGCCTCGGTGTGATCGCATACGACGGCTACCTCGACTCGAAGAACGAGGCGTTTCGCGACGAACAGCGCGATCGGACCTGGCTTCTCGGCGACGAAGGCGACTGGCAGGAGCTGCCGTTCGGTGCGCGCGATCCCGCGCGGTCGCACCCCGACGAGCGCTCCGCCTACGCGATGACCTTCTGTGCCGCGCTTGGCGGCCCCGTGCTGTTCGGCGGCGACCTCGGCAACCGCCCGTCGAACCAGCTCTTCGTGCTGGAGCCGTGACGTCGCCGGGGCCGCCTGCTACGACGCGAAGGTGACCGCGCTCGAAGCCATCGTGCTCGGGATCGTGCAGGGCCTCACCGAGTTCCTGCCGATCTCCTCCACCGCACACCTGCGCATCGTGCCCGCGCTCTTCGGCTGGCCGGATCCCGGCGCGAGCTTCTCGGCGGTGATCCAGCTCGGCACGATCGGCTCGGTCCTGCTCTATTTTCGGCGCGACCTGCTCCGGATCTTGCGTGCAGTTATGCGTGGCCTGCTCGACCGCGCGCCGCTCGCGACCCCCGAGAGCCGCCTCGGCTGGGCGATCGCCGCGGGCACCGTGCCGATGTTCGGACCGAAGTGCCAGTTGGTCAGGTCTTC
>CAYHCR010000671.1:0-3150 GCA_964354895.1 uncultured Myxococcales bacterium
GAGATTGCCGAGCGAGAGGTGCGTGAGAGCGAACGGCGGGCCGGGCGGGAGCGGCGCGACCACCACGCGCGAGTCGAGCGCGAGCGTGGTCGCTGCCTCGTCCTCCCCTGCGTCGAACAGGCGGGCCGCGCCGATCGCGAGCGGGACGATCGACCACCGCCCCGCCACAAAGTGCCTCGACAGCTCGAGCAGCGCCGAGGTCCGTCGAGGAGGCGCCTCCGCGCGCAGGTCGGGGTGGGCGCGGTGCAGCGCGTCTGCCAGCGGACCGGGGCCGAGCGTCGCGAGCGTGCGCTCTGCCTCGAGCGCGGCGGACGCCGGGAGCGGCCCCTGCAGCATCGGGTCGAGCGCGTGCCGGGCGCTGCCGGCGAGCCCCTCGTCGTTCGCGCGGAGGCCGTTCCAGTAGACGCGCGTCAGCTCCTCGTACAGCGCTGCGGAGTCCCCCCGGGCCGCGCTCGCGCGGAGTCGCTCGACGGCGTGCGTGACGCCGCCCGGCCGGGGCAGCCGTGCGCGAAGGTCCGCGACCTCCCGCTGCAGCTCGAGTAGACGCGCGCGCTCCTCGGTCTCCGCGATCGACAGCAGCACCTCCCGCGCCGCCTCGAGATCCCGCCGCCGAGCAGCGAGATCGACCTGCTCCGCGCTCGCGCGCTCGAGCAGAAACGTCGCCGCGGCGAGCCGCGGATCCCGGGGTGGCGGCCGCACGGGCCGAGGCAGCTGGGACCGCCACGGATCGCCCTCCTCGATCCCCGTGAGCGCCAGGACCAGCCTCGTGACGCGTACGACGCGGACCTGGCGCTCGCGCAGCCGCGCGCCGTCGGCCGCCGCCGGCAGCGCCCGCAGCCGCGCCGCTCGCGCCGTCCGCTCGACGGCCGCCTTGAGCTCGCGGCGCACCCCGGTCGCGAGCGAGAGGAAGCGCTGCAGCTCCGGCGTCCCGAGCGGGGACCTCGCCAGCAGCCTCGCGTCGGCGAGCGCGTGCAGCCCGGCGCTCGACAACGAGGCCTCGAGCGCCTCGAGCGCGGTCGCCTCGGGCAGCTGCCTCGCCGCGGCGCCGAGCGCGGCGCCTGCGAGCCGATCGGCGAGACCGGGCGCCGGCGGGAGCTCGTCCGTGAGTCGATCGATCCGCTCACGCAGGGACGCGAGCTCCTGAAGCGCCATCGCCGCAGCGCGGCCGCCCGTCGAGGCCAGCCGATGCTCAGCCACGCGGCGCCGCCCACGCCAGCTCGCTGCGCCGGGCGAGCAGCGCCTGCGCGGCGCCATCGACGCGCGCCTCGAGCACCTCGAGGCGCGCCCGGATCGAGGCGACCTCGTAGCCCCCATCCGCGAGGGCGACGAGCCGCTCCGAGAGGATGCGACCCTCGAGCTCCGAGCGAAGGAGCGTCGGAAGGTTCGAGACCCGCAGCCGCTCGAGCGCCGCCGAGGCGATCGCCAGGTCTTCGAAGCCCTCGGGCGACGGCAGCGCGGCGAGCACCGCCTCCGACCAGCCCTCGAGGAACCGCACGCGCGCGTCGATCGCCGCCCGCTCCGCGTTGCCCGCCGTCCGCAGGATCCCAGGCTCGATGAACGGCTCGCGCCCGACCTGCGAGCGCAGCCACGCGTCGAGCGCGTGCAGTCCGTCGCGCTGGCGTCCGAGCTCCGTCTCCGCCGCGAACACCCGGTAGACCTGCGCGTTCTCACCGAGCCGGTCGGGCTCCCGGCGGACCTCCGGCGCGTCGGCGTGGATCTCCGGCGAGCCCGGACCGTGCGCGGCCGGGACGAACGGGATGGCCGTGAGCCAAGCGAGCAGCCTCGCCTCGAGCGCGTCCCGGGCGCCGTCGAGGACGGGAGCCGGCCGGATGCCCTCGGCGACGAAGACCGTCGCGAGCGAACGTACGACCTCGGCGAGCGCCGTCGGACCGCCCTCGACGTCGGCCAGCTCGCGCACGAGCAGCGCGAGCGCCGCAGCGCCGAGCACGTCGTCCCGGAGCCGTCGAGGCCCGCCCTCCAGCTCCGCGATCGCCGCTTCGGCGGGGCCGAGCAGCTCTGCGTCCTGGTGCAGCCGCTCGGCTGGCGCGAGCCCCTCGCCTCCGGTGCGGGGCGCGGTTCGGAAGGCGAGCAGCGCGCGCCGACGCAGGCTCGCGCCGATCGAGGCGCGCAGGCCCGCGACGAGCGGCTCGATCTCGGGCGACGCCCGCGCCGAGGGCTCCGACGGCAGCGCCTCGACACGCCGCGCCTCCTGCGCGAGTTTGCCGAGCTCGAGATCGACAGCCCGGGCCCGCTCGACGACCTGCGGCAGCACGGGCGGCTCACCGAGCAGCTCCTCGGCCGCGAGTCGGTCGCCGATCGACCGCAGCGCCGTCTCGACGAAGACCAGGGCCCGCGTCCGCAGCAGCGCGGTCACGTGCGCGCCACCCGGCTGGCGCACCAGGAGCTCGCCGAGCGCGCGCAGGCTCGCGACCGACTCGGCGCGATCCTCGACCGGCCCCGCGAGCGAGAGCAGCGCCTCGGCGCGGCCTGCCCGGAGCTGCTCGCCCCACGCCCACGCCACGCGCGACGCCGCCTCTTCGACCGCCCGCCGGTTGCGCGCGTAGCGGAGACCGCGCGCCAGCAACTGGCCGAACGCCTCCAGCGTCGCCCGCGCCGCCTGCGAATCGAAGTCGTCGACGAGCCGCCGCGCCTGCTCGATCCGAGGCGCGAGCTCCAGCGACTCCGCCTCGCGCGACGCGCCGCGCTCGCCGGCGGCGCGGGCCGTCGCGAGCGCCTCGTCGAAGGCCGCGTGCTCCAGCGAGATCGTCTCGAGCTGCGCCCGCTCGCGCGCGTCTGCCGCGCCCTCCAGCAGCAGCGCGGCCTCCGTCGGGGACGGCCCGCCGAGCACGAAGAAGCGGCGCAGCAGGGCCAGGTCGTCCGGCTGGGCGACGAGCGGCCGCGCGGGCGCGTTCGTCGCCTTCTCCCGCACGATCGCCGCGCGCAGCACGCCGACCGCTCGCACGAGGGTCCGGTTCGAGAAGTAGCGCGTCGGGACGAAGTCCGGGCGGTGGACGGCGCGATCCGACAGCAGGCGCTCGAGCTGCTCCGCGAGCCGCGCGAGCCCCTCGAGCACGTCCTCCGGCACCGCGACCTCGTCGGCGGCCGCCTGCAGGACGGCGAGCTCGTCGAACCGGAGGACCCTGGCGGGCG
>CAYHCR010000672.1:0-3142 GCA_964354895.1 uncultured Myxococcales bacterium
CGGCAGCGACGGCGGCAGCGGCAGCGACGGCGGCAGCGGCAGCGACGGCGGCAGCGGCGGCGACGGCGGCAGCGGCGGCGGCAGCGGGCAGGCGCCCGATGGGCCGGCCCCGGACGGGACTCCGGAGGGCTGCGGCTGCGATGCGGGCGGAGCGGTGGGCGGCGCCGGGCTCTTCGTGGCGGTCGCGCTCCTGCGCCGACGTCAGGCGGCCGGGGTCGCTTCGCCCGACGCAGGCGCCTGATCGAGCGCGGTGGCGGAGCGGGTGAGGCGCTGCACGAGCGCGATGCCGGCGCCAAGCCCGATCACGAAGACCAGCGCCGCGACCGAGCCGCTGCCGAGCGAGACGAGCCCCGGCCCCGGGCAATAGCCGCCGAGTCCCCAGCCGACGCCGAAGAGCGCCGCGCCGCCGACGAGCTTCGGGTCGATCGTGCGCAGCGGCGGCTCGCGGAAGGTGCCGTCGACGAGCGGCGCGCGCAGGCGCCGGCCCAGCAGCACCGCGAGCGCGTAGACCGGGATCGCCCCGCCCATCACGAAGGCGAGGCTCGGATCCCAGGCGCCGGCGAGATCGAGGAAGCCGGTCACCTTTGCCGGCTGCGTCATGCCCGAGAGCACCAGGCCGCCGCCCGAGACGAGGCCCGCCAGCAGGCCGAGCAGGATCCGCTTCAAGGGCCACCTCCGACGACGTGCCGCGCGAGGAAGACGGTGATCGCCCCCGTCCCCATGAAGGTCATCACCGCGACGAGCGAGCTCCCGCGCAGCCGTCCGAGGCCGCAGACGCCGTGGCCGCTCGTGCAGCCCCCCGACAGCCACGCGCCCGCGCCGCCCACGAAGCCAGCGAGCCCGAGCAGCGGGAGCGAGGTGATCGCCGGCGCGCCGAGCGTGCCGGGCGCGAACGCCGCCGCCGCGACGCCGACCGCGACGAGCCCCGCGACGAACGCCGCCCGAAAGGCGCGCCGCTTCACGTCGGGGTGCAGCAACGCGCCGAAGAGGCCCGAGATCCCGCCATGTTCGCCGAGGCCCAGCCAGAGCAGCGCGCCGCCGAGGCCGACGAGGCCGCCACCGGCGAGAGGAGCTGCGACGTCGAGTGCCGTCATATCGGAGACCCTCTCCGCTGCGTGGCCGCCAGCGGATGTGACTCCGTTATAGCGGACGACGCGGCCGGGATCCAGCCCCGCCGAAAAACAGACCGGCCCGGAGCGCGTGCGCACCCCGGGCCGGCCGAGTCAGCGATGCCGCCCGACGACTACGGGACGCCGCAGACGAACTGCACCTGGTCGAGGAACGACCCGGTCCGCAGGTTCATGCTGGTGACGACCTCGCCGGGGCCGTCACACCAGTTGCCTGCGTACGAGCCCGGCTGGTTCACCGTGTAGGTCAGGCCTGCCGAAGCGCTCTGGCAGATCAGGCCCACCTGGTAGACGTAGCCCGCCTCCAGGACCTGCGCGCCGATCATCCGGCCATCCGCGTTCGTCTCGTTGCAGCGCGAGACGTCGAAGCCGACGCCGATGTCGCCGTAGAGGCCGAACCGCCCCGTCTCGGCGCCCGTGGCGTCGGCGCAGATGAGCCGGAGACCGCCGTACGTGCCCGCGGCGTGGATGCCGTACTCGACGCCGATCGCGGCGGAGCCGGCGGCACAGGTGTACGGACCCGTGGGGCCGCCACCCGGACCGCCGCGCGAAGCGAGCTGCGGGCAGGTCGGATCGCGGTCATCGCCGAGGCACTGGTCGTCGGGGTCGCAGGTCAGATCCGCGTCCGTGTCGCCCGCGGCGTCGTCGCCCTGGCAGAGGTCGCAGCCGTCCGGGGTGCCGTCGCCGTCGAGGTCGCCGCCGGCGGCGTTCGGGACGAGCGGGCAGCCGTCGCACGCGTCGCCGAGGCCATCGCCGTCCGTGTCGAGCTGATCGGAATTGCCGTCGCTGGGGCAGTTGTCGAGCGCGAAGCAGACGCCGTCGCCGTCGTCGTCGTTGCCCGGATCGTTCGGGCAGACGAGATCGCACACGTCGCCTGCGCCGTCCGCGTCCGCGTCCTCCTGCAGCGGGTTCGCGTCGAACGGGCAGTTGTCGACGAAGCCGCAGAGGCCGTCGAGATCGTCGTCGTTGAGATCGTCGCCGAGGCAAGGATCGCAGACGTCGCCGTAGCCGTCGAAGTCCTCGTCGAGCTGTCCGCCGTTGGCGTCGAGCGGGCAGTTGTCGACGTTCCCGCAGAGCCCGTCGGCGTCGACGTCGTTGTCGGGATCGAAGCGACAGAGATCGCAGGCGTTCGGGACCGTGTCGAAGTCGTCGTCCTCGGCGTCGTCGTAGCCGGGGCAGGTGTCGATCGCGTCGCAGTAGAAGTCGCCGTCCGCGTCGTTGCCGGCCTCGTTCGGGCAGGGGTCGCAGTCGTCCGCGCGGCCGTCGCCGTCCGCGTCGAACCGGTCGTCGCCGACGCAGCGATCCGTGCCGTCACACACGAAGTCGCCGTCGGAGTCGGCGCACGGGAAGGCGCACGCATCGCCGATCCCGTCGGGCGCAACCGCGGTCGAGAAGCGGACCGACGAGTCGACGAGGCCGAAGTTCGCAGCCACCTCGCCCGGGAGCGAGAGGCCGATCGTGCCGGTCGGGTCGGAGACACCGCGCGTGTAGAAGCGCGGCTCGAGATCGAGCTCCTGGTACGCCGTATGGATCTCGATGGCGTTGGTCGTCTCAAAGAGGATGATCTGCGTCGAGACGCGCGGGGCGCCCGTGCCGCAGCACCAGTCGACGTCCGACCACGAGGCGACGAACCGGCGATCCGGCGCCGCGCCGCGCGTCTCCCACGTGACCGAGCCGAAGTCCTCCTCCGAGAGGTCCGTCCAGGCGGCGGCGATCCGATTCGCGGCGCCGCCGGTCAGCGGGAGGCCGTCGCAGCAGCCGGCACCAGCCGCGGGGTCGAAGCTGAGGAAGCCGTTGGAGCTGAGGTTCGCTTCGGTCATCACCGTGCCGAAGAACGTGAAGTCAAAGCCGATCGCCACGGGGCCCGAGGTGCAGTCGTCACAGGACCCGAGCGTGTCGCCGCCCGAAGGCTCCGCCGCGAACGGGATCGGCGTCACCGCGAAGCCCGAGAGATCCGCCTGGAGCGGATCGAAGACCGAAGGACAGTCATCGACGTCGCCGCAGCGGCCGTCCCC
>CAYHCR010000673.1:0-3140 GCA_964354895.1 uncultured Myxococcales bacterium
GAGCCGGTACTTCAACGAGACGCGCTGGTGCAGCGGCGGGTCGAGCTTGAGGTACTCCTCGATCTCCGGCAGGCCAAAGAACACGAACGAGAGGAGCTTGCGCTCCGGGACCTCGAGGTTCAGGAGGCCGCGGAACTCCTCCATGATCTCCCGGGTCTGGAGCATCTGGGCCTCGTCGATCAGCACGACGGCCTTCTTGCCCGACTCGTAGATCTGGACGAGGCGCTGGTAGAGCTGCCCGAGCAGCGCCAGCTTCTCCTCCGCCGGGTCCTCGACGCCGAGCTGCAGCGCGATGCGCTTGAGCAGCCACGACGCGGTGATCCCGGAGTGGATGATGACCAGCAGCGCCGCCTCGTACTCAGCCTCCGGGAGGGAGTCGAGCATCCGACGGGCGAGCGTCGTCTTGCCCTGCCCGATGTCGCCGACGAGGAGCGCGAGCCCCTTCATGTTGGAGACGACGTGCATGAGCCGCACGAGCGCGGCCTGATGCTGGGTGGAGTTGTAGTACAGCCGCGCCACCGGGGCGTTGCTGAACGGCTCCTGCTGGAGTTCGAAGAACTCGAGGTAGCTCACCGCAGAAAACCTCGTCCCGGGGCCCGCACGTCAGGCGCGCGGCTCAAACGTACCCGATCTTCCGCGGCTTCCCGCCGGGTCCGGCAGGCTTCCCGCCGGCCGGCAGCTCGTCACCCGGCGCGACGCCCCCCGCGGGCCGCGCCGAGCCGTTGCCCGGCTTCGTCTCGTCGTGCTTCGCCGGCTTCACGCCAGCCGCGACCAACCGCTCGATGATCTTCCTGACGTCCCGGAAGCCCGGATCGATCGCCGCGCTCTTCTGATAATGGCTGAGCGCTTCGGACGCGTCATCGAGCTTCTCGTAGACCTGCGCCACCTCGAAGTTCAGCGCCTTGACCGTGTCCGTCGACGCCTGCGCGCAGCGCAGCGCCTCCTGGAACGACGCGATCGACTCGTGGAACTCGCCGATCTCAGCGCGGCAGACCCCGATCATGCTGAGGCAGTCGACCTCGCGGGACTGGCCGCGGAAGCCGCCGAGGGAGACCTCGAACTCTCCGATCGCGTCCCGGTGCAGGCTCATCTCGCGATACGCGATGCCGAGGTCGTAGTGCGTCGCCGAGTCCTCGGGCCGAACGGTGCGCTGTACGCCCTTCTTGAACTCTTCGAACACGTCCTCGGCCGAGTACTGGAATTCGTCGTCGGCGGGCGCGCTGTCGCCGGGCGCGCCGGCCAGCTCCTCCGCCAGCTCGGCCCCGAGATCGAAGCGCTCCTCCTCTTCGACAGGCTCGACCGGCGCAGCAGCCACGGGCGCCGCGACCGCCCCGGATCGGCGTTGCTCGATCTCCCCGAGCTTCGCCTCCGCGACGGTGTGGCCGGGCGCCTTGAACAGGATGGAGCGCAGCGCCTCTTCGGCCTCGTCCCACAGTTCCTGCGAGAAGAGGAAGTCCGCCTCGTCGAGCTCGGTCTGGATCTCCTCAAGCTCCTCGGCCTCGAGGCCCCAGGGGTTCTCCACCCCGGCCGGCGCCACCGCAGCGGGCGGCTCGAACGCAGGCTCCTCGGCGGCGGGCGGCTCGAACGCCGGCTCTTCCGCGGCCGGATCGAACGCGGCCGGCTCCTCCGCGGGCTCGAAGCCGATCGGCTCCTGCGCGGCCGGCGCGAACTCGGCGGGCTCGAACGCGGGCTCCTCCCCGGATGCCTCAAACGCAGCTGCCTCAAACGCAGCTGCCTCCAACGCAGCTGCCTCCAACGCAGCTGCCTCCAACGCAGCGGGCTCGAACGCAGCCGGCTCGAACGCAGGCTCCTCACCCGCCGGCAGCGACTCTTCGGCCGTGCTCGACGCCTCGGGCTCGGCGGACTCGGCCTCCCACGGCTGCGCCGCAGGCTCCTCGGCGGCCGCCGAGTCCCACGCGGCCTCCGCCGCTGCCGCGGTCTCTTCAAAGCCCAGCGCCTCTCCGGCCGGCGCGAACTCAAACGCCGGCTCCTCGAGCGCCGGCTCCTCAAACGCCGGCTCCTCGAGCGCCGGCTCCTCGAACGCCGGCTCCTCAAACGTCAACGGCGCGTCCGGATACGGAGGCTCCGGGCTCTCCAGATCGACCTGGGCGGTCGTGTCTGGGAGCGGCGCCTCGTGCAGATCGAACCGACCCGCCTCCTCTGCAGCCTCCTGCGCGCCCGGCCCCGGCGTGCCGTCGAAGCCGGCGGCCTCGGCGGACGGCCCCGGCGTGCCGGCGAGCGCACGATCGGCGGCCGACGGAACGGCGACGCGCGGCCCCGGGGTGCCTGCGAAGGCGACATCGTCGTCGTCCCCGACGAACGGCGGCGCAACATCGTCCTCGTCGGCCCACGGCTGCGCGGTCTCATCCGGCGGCGTCGCCGCAGCCATCAGCTCCGGCGAGAGCAGCCCGACCGCCGTCGGCAGGCTATGCCGCTCGGTCTGGCGGGTCGGGACGCGCTGCAGCTCGTCGTCCTCGATCGGCGGCTCGAACGGCAGCGCTCCCGGCTTCTGCGCGGCGGCCGCCTCCTGCGCCCACTGCGCGCGCAGCGCGGCGAGCTCGGGGATCGAGTCGGACGAGAGCATCTGCGTCGGCTGCTCGGCCGCCTCCTCGTCCGCCGGGTCGAGCGGGGCGGCGTCGTCCTCGATCGCGATCAGGCCATCGTCGACCACGAGCGCGTCATCGGCCGTCGCGTAGCCGTCGTCCGCGCCCGCCGCATCGGCCGCGGCGTCCACCGCCGAGTCGAGCGCCGCGTCGTCGAGGTCGCCGAAGGGCACCTCTGCAGGTCCCCCGTCGAGCCCGTCGTCCTCGATGTCCGCCGCGTCGATCGAGATCTCCGCGTCGACCTCCGCGAAGGCGTCGTCGTCCACGCCGGCCGGGTCGAGCGAGAGCTCGTCGTCGGGCGCTGCCTCGTACGAGACCTCGTCGAGCGCGCCCTCGTCCGGCACCTCGAGCGACAGATCGGCGCCCTCGGCCGCCGGATCCAGCACGTAGCCCTCGTCCTCGCCGCCCGCGACGAGGAGCGCCTCGTCGTCCCCACCGCCGGAGAGGAGCGACTCGTCGTCGTCGGAGCCGACCAGGGCCTCATCGTCCCCGCCCGCGACGAGCACCTCGTCGTCCCGTGACTCGACGAGCAGCGAC
>CAYHCR010000674.1:0-3137 GCA_964354895.1 uncultured Myxococcales bacterium
ATGCTGGTGCCCAGCAGGTAGCGACCCTCGTAGGTGCAGCCCGCCATCACCATGGGCCACACGAAGTCGGTCAGGAACTTCTCGCGCAGGTCGGCCACGTAGCACTCGCACGCGCCGGAGTCCTTCGCCTTCTTCTCGATGCCGATGAGTTCGTCCTTGCCCTGGCCCACGTCGGCCACGAAGGCGACCACTTCGCACTTGTAGTGTTCGCGCAGCCACGGAATCACGCAGCTGGTGTCGAGGCCGCCGGAGTAGGCCACGCAGATGCGGCGCGGGCCGTTGCTGCGGCTCGAGGCGGACGGGTTCGGTGCCTTGGGGGCGATGGTGCTCATGGGGTTACTCCGAGGCGCGGGCGCTGGCCCGGGCGTTGCGTGCGAGAGGATCGGTGGCTGGCGTTGCGAGCAGGTTCAGAAGCAGCGCATTCTGGATGTGCATGCGGTTCTCGGCCTGATCGAACACGACGCTGTTCGCACTGTCGATGACCTGGTCGGTCACTTCCTCGCCGCGGTGGGCGGGCAGGCAGTGCATGAAGAGGCTCTTCGGGCCGGCGGTGGCCATCAGGGCCGCGTTCACCTGGTAGCGGGCGAAGCCCTTCAGGCGAGCGGCGCTTTCGGCCTGACCCATGCTGGTCCAGGCGTCGGTGTACACGGCGAAGGCACCGGCCACGCGCCGCGCCTGACGGGATCGCTCTTCGCGGGCTTCGCGACGCTCGCCGGCTGACGACGAGCTGCGCTGCTGCACGGGCGCGCCGTCCCGTCGCGCCGACCCTGTCGGCACGCGCGCCGGTCTTCAGCGCGCGGACTGCAACGGCCCCGCGATCGCCGCCGCGGCCGCCGTCGCCGCCGCCGCCAGCGCCCGTCGCCAGACCGCGTCGGGATCCTTCTCGAACTCCTCCGTCGAGATCTCCAGGGCCGAGCCACGCTCCGGCACCAGCTCGAATTCGCGCCGCCACAACGTCCGCTCCTCCGGCAGCTCCGAGAGCGTCGCCCGCACGTGCAGCCGCAGCCCCGCGGCGAGACCACCCGACGGCGGCAGCAGCTCGAGCCCGATCACCTGGACATCGAGGAGGCCGTCGAGGCCCGCCCGCGCGAGCGCCCGCGGATCGACGTGACTCTCCGCCTCGCGAGCCAGCAACGAGCCGGTGGCTGCGGCGACCTGGGTCGGCGAGGCGATCACGAAGGGTGGCGACTCGCCGAACGCCTCGATCACGCCCCCCGAGAAGCGCATCTCGAGCTCCATCCCGGACTCGGCCTTCTGCAGCCGCTCGGTGATCCGTCGGTCCGCGTCCTCCTCCGAGAGGCTCGGCGCGAGGCGCGCGCGGATCGCGTCGTCCTCGCAGAGCTCCGACCGGATCGCGCCCTCGTCGACGCGCGCGACGACCGCGACCGACGTGAAGCGATGCAGGCGGTCCTTCGACGGCACACCCGCGCAGGCGACGGAGGAGCCAACGAAGAAGAGGAGCGCGAGCAGCGGGCGACGGAGCATGGGAGGCAAAGTAGAGAAGGCGATCCGGGGCGGCAAGCCAAGGTTGCCCCTCGAATCGCGATGTGTATGATGCGCGCCCACCTCTCCCGAACCCGGTCCGGAGTCATCGCCATGTTCCGCCGCGCCCTGCTCGCTCTCTCGGCCCTCGCGTTCACCGGCCTCTCCGCCTGCACCGAGCCGCCTCCGCCCCCGAAGGTCGAGCCGAAGCGGCCGGTCGCGCCGCAGAAGACGGAGCCGCCCAAGCCCTCCTCCTCCGCGGCGGTCGCGGCCGTCTCGGGCCGGAGTGATCGGGAGTGCCTCGGGCCGATCGACACTGCGGTCCCGCGCACGCTCACGCTCGGCGCGCGCACGATCGAGGTGAACGGGTACCTGGCGAAGATCACCAGCGCGCCGGACGCCGACGACACCGCCACGCTCGGCGTGCTCGCGAACGTCAACGAGGCCTCGGGCGAGAACCTCGTCAACCTCGGCAAGTACGTCGCATTCTTCAAGGAGAATGGCGCCGAGCTGATCCTGGTGGCCGGCGACTCCGGTGACGACGAGGCGGCGATCTCGGCGGTCGTCCGGGCGATCGCGGACGCCGGGCTCCCCACGCTCGTCATCTCCGGCAACCGCGAGGCGAAGAACGACTACGTCGACGCGATGAACGGCCTCGAGAAGGACAAGCCCAACGTCCTCAACGGCAACCGGATCCGTCACCTCGACTGGGACGACGTCGACGTCGTGACGCTGCCCGGCTACCACGACCCGCGCTACATCCACGCCGAGTCGAACGGCTGCCAGTACTTCAAGGAGGACGTCGAGCGCCTCGGCAAGCTCGCCGGCGGCCTCGCCGGGGACCCGAAGCTCCTGCTCGCGCACGGCGGCCCGAACGGCACGACGCCGACCGCGCTCGACGTGCTCGCGGACAAGACGAACGTCGGCGATCCGTCGATCAACGCCCTGCTGACCGACGGCAAGCTCGCGTTCGGCATCTTCCCGAACATCAAGGAGTCCGGCGGTCGCGCGGTCTCCGATCTCGCGCAGACCAAGGCGCTCGCCGAGGCGACGCTCTCCGACGCCCTCTACCTGAACCCCGGCTCGGCGGACTCGCTCGGCTGGACGATGAACGACGGGACCACCGCGCAGGGCATGGCGACGGTCATCACGATCAAGGGCAAGCAGGCCTCGTTCAAGCTGTTCAAGGCGCCCGCGCTCTCCGAGGCCGACAAGGCCGCGGCCGCGAAGCTCGCGCCGCCGGCCCCGGCGCCCGTGCCCGAACCGAAGTGACACACGCGGAGCCCCGCGGGGGGCTGCACGCGGAGGAGAAGGCGTGACGGTCGGGTCTCGGGTTCCGGGTCGAAAGATGCGACTGGGCGAGCTGCTGGTCGCCGCCGGCGTCCTGGATGAGGCGCGGCTGCAGTCCGCGCTCGCAGAGCAGAAGAAATGGGGCGGCAAGCTCGGCCGCACGCTCGTCGACATGGGCCTCCTCTCCGAGGAGCTCATGGTCAAGGCGCTCTCCCGGCAGCTCGGACTGCAGGAGGCGCGGCCCGACGTCGACCCGCTGCCCCCCGACCTCACCGGCTGGCTCGGTGTGCAGTTCTGCGAGCGGTACGGCGTGATCCCGGTGGCCCGCGACGAGCAGCGGCGCGCGCTCTTCGTCGCGACGAGCG
>CAYHCR010000675.1:0-3129 GCA_964354895.1 uncultured Myxococcales bacterium
GAGCGCGGCGCCTTCGTGCACGGCCGCGGCCTGCTCTTCGACGGCCGCGACGTCGGCCACCCGATGCTCGGCCTCCTCTTCGACGTCGACGCCGGCGGCGGCGCGGACCTCGCGGGCAGCGAGTTCGCGCTGGAGGAGCAGGACCTCGCGATGCAGCTCGATCCGGACAATTTCCGCAGCACGAGCCCGAGCAGCATCACCGGCTCGCTCTTCAGCGGCGCGGGTCCCGCCGGCCGGTACACGCTCGCCGGAGACCTCTCCGCCGGCACGGCGGTCGTCGCCCCGATCGATCTGGCCACCGAGCTGTCGGTCGTGGGCTGGATCGGCGCGAGCAGCGGCGCGCGCCTCACGTTCGGCGCGTTCCCGCTCGTCTCCGCGCCGACGGCGTGGCTGCCGACGATCGAGGCCCGCTGGGGCTCGACGCTCGTGTTCGCGGGCACCCGGATCGAAGACCTG
This sequence comes from uncultured Myxococcales bacterium, assembly GCA_964354895.1. Classification (GTDB taxonomy): domain Bacteria; phylum Myxococcota; class Myxococcia; order Myxococcales; family Vulgatibacteraceae; genus CAYHCR01. Next base: position 457 of record CAYHCR010000675.1, read on the forward strand.
CAGATCGACGTCGGCGGCGGCTCCTTCGGCGAGATCACGGGCGTCGACGCGGCCGTCACGGAGGTCGATCCGTGGCGGTACATGTTCCGGAATTGGGGCACGCTCACGGTGAGCGGCGGCCACTTCGCGTACGAGCGCCCGGCGCCGGCGACGCCGCGTCACGGCGCGTTCGAGCTGCACGACGGCACGACGACGGTGACCGGCGCCACGCTCACCGGCTTCGAGTGGACCTTCGTCCAGCGCAGCGCGAGCCAGGCGACGGTCGCGGCCTCGACGTTCTCGGAGAACATCACCTCGCTCTACGGAGACGGGCGGGCGCAGCTCACCGCGACGGATCTCTCCATCATCGACACGTCGCCGACCCGCGGCGCCGTCGGCTTCGATCTGCGGTACGACGCCGGCGGCCGCGCGACAATCTCGGGCACCACGTTCACGATCGGCGCGGAGGACACGACCTTCCTGCTCGATCCGGACGCGCTGCAGGTCGCGACGCCCTCGACGTTCGTCGGCACCACCTTCCTCGGCGGCTCGTCCGGCCTCGGCCCGAGCCTGCGCGGCGACGCCCGCGGCGGCACCATCCGGCTCGCGGCGATCGAGGGCCGCTCGCTCCGGCTCGCCGAGACCACCTGGCTCTCGGCCGGGATCCAGGCCTCCATCGCCGCCGGCACGCTCGTGGATCAGCCGCCCGACCGCGCGCCGCAGGCGCTCGTCGTGCGGGACGCGGGCTCGCGGCTCACGCTCGAGCCGGGCGTCGAGCTGCGTGACACACCCGTGCACGTGTGGGGCGGCGCGACGTTCGACGCGACCGACGCCCGCTTCGTCGCGGCGCGCAACCGCTACGACGGCATGGTCAACGTCTGGGGCACCGCGACGCTCGACGGCTGCACGTTCGTCGATCCCTGGCGCATCCAGCTCGGGATCCACGGGCTCGACGACGCGGTCATCACGGTCACCGACGGGACGTTCACGGGGCTGCAGTACGGCGTCCACATGCAGACGCGCGCGCACGCCACCGTCGCGAGCTCGCTCTTCGACGGCGCGCTGGTCGCGGGCTACCGCGACGGCGCCGCCTGGCTCGACGTGACCTCGGCGACGGTCCGCGACGCGGACGCCGCGCGCGTCGTCTGGGGCTTCCAGTCGATCGGCATCGCGAGCGGGGGCCGCTTCACGGCGACCGACACCGCCTTCGAGGTCGGCGCCACCGACCTGCCGTGGCTCTTCTCGACCTCGGCCTTCCGCACCGACGCGACGCTCTCGCTCTCGGGCTCGACCTACCTCGGCGGCCAGCAGGGCGGCGGGTACCGGCTCCGGGACGAGGTCCCGAGCGGCTCGACCGTGCGCATCGGCCACCTCGAGCCGGCGCAGCTCTCGTTCCGGCTCGACGGCGACGTCTACGTGCGCGGCACCGGTCGCCTCGAGCTGCTGCCCGGGACGGTGCTCGAGAAGGCGGACGCGAACACCCGTGGCGTGCGCTGGATCGAGCAATCGACGGGCACCGCGACGGACACGACGTTCGACGACATCTACGTGCGGGTCGACGGCACCGCGTCGGTCGCCTTCGCAAACACGAGCCACGAGAGCGACGACGGCTGGTTCTACGACCTCCTCGCCATCACCTCTCCGTCCGCGGTCAGCGTGGACGGCAGCTCGTTCGCGCGCTCCGTGCCGGCCTCGACCCGCATCCGCGGCGTCTACGTCGGCGGCGCGGCCGGCGTGACGCCGGTGGTGCAGAACTGCACGTTCACGGAGCTCGAGACCGGCGTGCTGATCGAGGCGCTCCCGCAGCCGACGCTCGCGGGCAACGTCTTCACAGCGTGCACGCGGGACACCTTCCGGCTCCCGTGACCGGGCCGCCATGCGCAAGGGGCGAGCGGACACAAGTGTGCTTCCTCCTTGCGGTTTCGACCCAGCCGCCATATCTAAGAGCGCGAATCAACGAGGTGAATCTTCTATGGCGTTCAAGGCTATGGCGCTCAAAGCGGGCGACGTCGCTCCGGACTTCACCCTTCCGTCGACGGCCGGTGGGACGCTGACGCTGTCGTCCCTGCGCGGTCGGAAGGTCGTCCTCTATTTTTATCCGAAGGATCAGACCCCGGGCTGCACGCGCGAGGCCTGCGACTTCCGTGATCTGCATCCTCAGCTGCGTGCGGTCGAGGCTGTCGTCGTGGGCGTCTCGCGCGACACGCTCGCCTCCCACCAGCGGTTCCGGGAGAAGGAGCGGCTGCCGTTCGAGCTCGTCACCGACGAGGACGCCGCCGTCTCGATGAAGTACGGCGTCTGGGGCGAGAAGCTCTTCTACGGCAAGCCGACCATCGGGATGATCCGCTCGACGTTCCTGCTCAACGAGCAGGGCGTGATCGAGCGCGCCTGGTCCCCGGTGAAGGTCGACAGCCACGCGCGAGAGGTCGTCGCGGCGGTCCAGGGCCGAACCGACGTGCCGCGCGCACCGATCCTCGCGCCCGCACCCTCGGCGGATGACCGTCCGGCCACGCTCCTCGCCAGCCGCACGGCAGCCGACCGGAAGGCGGCCGCGGCCCTGGCCACGCCGGCTGCGCCCGCGCCGAGCAAGCCAGTCGCGAAGCCGGCGGCCCCGCAGCCGGTCCTCGCGAAGAAGCCGGCCGCGAAGAAGCCGGTCGCGAAGAAGCCGGCCGCGAAGAAGCCGGTCGCGAAGAA